>DATKWZ010000044.1 GCA_035529315.1 Anaerolineae bacterium | reverse complement strand
GGTAGAGATCTTTGCCGTCGAAAGTCTGGCAAATTGTATCCAGAGAGCTGCCGAACGAATTATCTTTTTCATGTCCAAACAAGTTGGAATCACTCAATCTTCCCTGCATTATCTTAATTGCGCCTTTGGCTTCTTCATATGAAATTCGCTTTACTGCCCGGTCAGATATATGAGCCAATTCCAGCTTTCCATAATCATATCGATCAAGTGTATCCAGAGCATAGCTGAAATCACTAATAACCTTCAGCAGGCCTTCAGATTCAGACGTGGAGAGCAATTTACGATCAATTATATTATCGATAAGCTTAATTGACTGTTTAAGCGCCTCATATTTTTCAATCTGTGACTGCAATCTCTTTTCATTTAGAGCATAACCTTTGACAAGGTAGTCTTTTAATATTTTATTTGCCCAGATACGGAATTGGGTGCCGCGTAATGAATTTACACGGTATCCTACAGAAATAATCATGTCCAGGCTATAGAAATCCATCACCCTTTTTTTACCATCCTTAGCAACCTGTGCAATTTTTGCACAGGTTGAATCCGGCAACAATTCACCGGTTTTATAGATATTGCTTATGTGCCTGACAACAACGGTTCTGTCTCGTTGAAAAAGATTAGCCATCTGATGGGTATCCAGCCAGACAGTATCCTCAATCAAACTAACTTCTAAAGACGCTTGTCCGTCTTCCATCTGATATATGACTATCTCGCCTTTATTTCCTTGGACATTCATGTTTCAGACAATCCTGCCTTCTTGTTGTGAAAAGCGCCGATCGTTATGCCCTTTATCCTTACAATTATTCAACATAGCCTGTGAAATCATGTTTGCTTTTATTTAACCGGGGTCAACCACCTTCTTCAGTTCAATTACCACGTCAACTTATGAACTAATGTACGCCCAGCAAGTCCCTATATTTTGTAAAACTTCTAATTAATTCCTCAAAATTTTTTGGCTTGAACTTATCGAAACTTTCCTCATCCACAAAAACATAATCATATTTGATATTAGCTTGAATCTTGTTAATATCAACACACCACTGCTTCAACCTTTCCATTTTCAAGGGCACGTCAAGGTCTTCCAGCCCTTTGGTTTCAACAACAAAGACCTCTTTCTTTGACTTTTTAACAATAAAGTCAGGGTAATAGTTGGATATCTCACCCTTTGCGTTGACGTAATCAATCTTGAAGTGAACAGCCATGTAGTTCTTCACATAGGAAATAATATCGTCGCAGTCTTCAAGATAGGCGGCAAACTGTAATTCCAGGTTACTGTCTCCGATAATTTTATTAAAAATACTTTTCTTCGGTATGATATATCCCTGCTCTTTAACAACAAACGGGCGTGTTTTCCTCAACTTAATCGTATCATGGATTTTTGCGTCTCCCTTGTCCTGAACAGTCAAGGCGTTAATCTGCTTCTTAAATGTTTCCACCAGAGTTTTGTTTGCTTCAAGTTCGGACAGATTTCGCAAGGTGTTCAGGCTGTCAAGGTCAACCGGTTTTTCAAACAATTCATCCCGAATAAAATATTTTACTTTCCCGTACAGCACATCATAGCCGCTTACCAGTCTTAAATCCTTCATAATAACCCGGGTGAAATATCCCACCACAGAGCGGTAGTCGGTAACCGCTCCTGAATCCAGGATGGTTGTATGATTGATCTCGCCTGTAGTTATATCCTTAAATACGATCTCACGCTGTTCTTCGATGCTGAACGTCTTGTATTCTACTTTTTTATGGCCAAAATGCCCTGTATCCAGACTGCTGAGATTCTTGTACTCCCGATATACCCTCGGGGTTAATACCGGAATCTCGATATCAAGATTATCGATATCCTTTTTTGTATTTTCATTATCAATTTCAACGATAATCGGTGTTTTTGGCTTGGTGCCTTCACCCATTGCCTTGCGCTCAAGCTCAACACCTTCGGACTGAATAGACTCTACAAAATCCATAAAAGCATCGGTTCCCACAACGCTGACGTATTCTTCCACATCATAGCCGGGATACATTTTTCGCAAACCCCTGCCCAAAGTCTGCTCAGGTAAAATATTGCTTTGGGCAGAATAGGGACGTAATCCCACGATAGTGGTCACGTTTTTCACATCCCACCCCTCTTTGAGCATCATCACCGAGACAATAGCCTTAAAAGGACTGTCCCAGCTATCAATTTTATTGGACTCTTTGCGAAGCTTTTCCAAATCCTCCTTATTCTTGCCGCTTGCCGCCTCGCTGATCTCACCGTTGTTTTTGGTATGAATCACCAGCACCGCATCTTTAAAATCAGGATAGGTAGCCTCCAGATATTCAGCTACATCATCACAGTTTCTGGTATCGTCGGTCATCACAAAGAGAATGGCTTTTTTGTCCATCTTTTCATGTTCTTTGTATGCTTTACGCCACTCCTCTATGCCGAGATTCAGGTAATCGGCATATTTTTCCGTGTATTTGGAACTTTGCCGCTCGCTGAGTTTAGCACGGCTTGCGGAATCGGGAAGTACCGGGTGTTTTACAACATTCTGCGAAATGGCCTCTACCAAAGGATAATCCGAAATGGTCTGCACAAAAATCGCGCCATTGTTGTGCTTGGGTGTAGCAGTCATGTCCACTTGCAGGGAGAGAAACTTGTCCTTGTGTTTCAGCCGGTTGTGAATATCCTCAATCGACTTGAACCACGCCATTTTGGG
This sequence comes from Anaerolineae bacterium, assembly GCA_035529315.1. Lineage (NCBI taxonomy): Bacteria > Bacillati > Chloroflexota > Anaerolineae > Anaerolineae bacterium. Next base: position 33,899 of record DATKWZ010000044.1, on the reverse strand, counting down.
ATCATGAATATGGTGCGCCTCGTCATTCAGCACCACCAGTTCATCAATGTCGCGGACAATATCACCAAGATCGACTTTGGAATCAGTGGTAGCGCCCGTGGGACGCTTGCCCAGAAAATAATTCATGGTATCTTCATCATCGGCTGACGGCTCAACATTATTGCCGGAATAGACACGGTGAATATTGGTTAAAAATATATTGCCGGTCTTGCGGGTAACATTAACCTCATCCTGAATGTGCAGAGTCAGTTGAAAATCATCGTGCCAATTGCGCCCCTCAAAACCGCCTGAATATCCATTGGGCGGCAACACAGGGTCATCAAAGAATATTCGCAACCCGTCGAAATCCGTTCTGATCCGATCCAGCACAATGATATTAGGCGTAATCAGCAGAAAGTTACGCGCCAGGTCAGAATCCGGCTCATAAAGTTTGTGAAAATAGCACCACGCCAGAACCAGGCTCATCACCTTGGTCTTGCCTGTGCCGGTTGCCATCTTGATGACAAAACGAAGCCATGATTCATCAAACATATTTGGAGAAACAGCGCCGGATGAATCAAAACGGAGCAGGTCATATTTGTCCTTTACCTTAACCACATCGTAAAGGTAGATGATGCTTTCAACCGCCTCTTGCTGGGCAAAGTAGTATTCAAACTTTGTCATCGCGCCGCCTGCTTTGGGCAGCATATGCTCTTGGTTAAACCACCAGTTCAGCAAGGCGATGCTTGTGTCTGTCGCCCCTTCATAGCCGTTATTCCGCCACGCTTTTACCTTTTTACGCAGTTCATGCACCAGGGGCGGCAACAGCTTTTCATAGCTTGATTCCCGAAGAGCTTCATCCGCGGGGAACCAGCGGACATCAGGCTCAAGTATGCTGTAAGGGGAGGTCGGAAAATCCGGATGCAATGCCATTATTTACCCCCTTCCAGCTTTCTCACGCCACTATCATCAATAAGCAGCCTCATTTGCTGAATGGCAACCTGGTTGAGTTTGGCAAGCCGTTTGGATTGTGAAATTCCCTCATTAATAAACAGCGCATTCAGATTTTCCAGATTAGACAGACAAACCAGTTGTGATACATTGGCATAATCACGAATATTTCCTTTCTTATCCGGATTCGCGTCCCGCCACTGTCCTGAAGTCATACCAAACAATGCCATATTCAAAATATCTGCTTCAGATGCATAAACAAGATTAATCTGCCGGCTTGTCAGCTCCGGTGGAATGAGATTCTTTTTGATGGCATCGGTATGAATCCGGTAGTTAATTTTAGTCAGGTTCCGTTTGATATCCCATCCAAGCTGCTTTTGTTCTTCGTCTTTAAGCCGCTGGAATTCCTTGATCAGGTATATTTTGAACTCAGCGCTAATCCACATTCCAAATTCAAATGCAATGTCTTTATGAGCATATGTTCCTCCATATCTGCCCGCTTTTGCCGTCAGTCCAATTGCATTTGTTTTGGCTGCCCATTCTTTTACGCTAATTTTATAGTTATTTAAGCCGGCCTGATTTTTAATTATGGCATATTCGCCATAATTAAAATTGGGATTATATATACGCTCCCATATACCTAAAAACTCAACGGTATTTCTATTTCTAAGCCAATCTGATATAAAAAAATCCCCATCTTTCGCTTTGAGCATATCTGTCAGAGAAATATAATCTTCATCATTTACGGAAATGATGGTTATCTCCGTATTTTTAACATTTATCTTTTTTGTCATGACTATTTCCCTCCCACTGTCACTTCCACTATCTTCATGGTGTCATTGCCGAAGATGTCCACCACCTTGACTGCGATCTTGCGCCTCCCTAGCGGGCATTCCCGGAACACGCTTTTCAGTTCCAGAGAACGGTCTTTTTTGGTGCGGAAGGTCTGCCACTCATTTTCAAACACATAATCGCCTGTCCAGACTTCTTCATGATCGCCAAACTTCAGTTGAACCGGATCTGCACTGCCGTCAAGATGTATCTGCGCATCGGGTTCTCTTTTTACCCGCACTATTTCCTTTTTACTCTCAAAATTAAAGTCAACAGCCCAGTAATCGATCCAGTCTGTCCAATTCTGCGTCAACACCTCGCGGCTGACAACGCCGTTTTTGTCTTTGCTGATCTTGACCACCTGCCCCTTGTCCACAATCACCTTGCTCTTGCCTTTCTGCAGGCTTTCATCAGCGCCTTTAGCATCCTGCGAATAAAAGACGGAAAAATCGGTCAATTCCACGGCAATGCTGTGTTTGTTTTTACCCTTGCCAAAATGTGGTTTAACTTCAATAAACGACACATCATGAAACACCACCTGATTCTTCTCCACTGCCCGCTTGTCAAATACATCCCGTGGAATGTATTTCATAGCCAGATCAATCCCCTTGGTTTTGGCTTCGTCCAGGATATTAGGGAACAACCCCATTTCGAACTCAAAGCCGAGAATATCCACCCGGGTAATATGCTTTTGACGGCATTCAAGAATGATTTCTTCCACAAACAGGCGGGTAACTGGCAGATTTACAGGACCCACCGCTACCAAACGCCCTGCCTTTTTGCCCTGAAAGGTTTTGAACTGACTGACCGCTTCGGCACGGTAGGCGTGGAGGATAAGATTGAGGAAATCTTTTTCTTTGGCTTCCAATTGTTTCTGCTTTTCCTGTTCTCTGAGATTGGGGTTAACGCCGATATAATGCTGGCGTTCATATTTTCCCAGGTTGAGGATTTCAAAAGCGCGCCAGCTTTTGTCCTCTTTTTTGAGCTGCCGCTGTACGCCGATCATGCGCTTTCTGGTAGTATGGATAGCAAATTTGCCAAGGTCGGTGCCGATCCATTTGCGGTTCAGTTTTTCGGCAACGGCCATGGTGGTGCCGGAGCCGCAGAAGAAGTCGGCGATGATATCGCCTTCATTAGATGAGGCTTCGATAATGCGTTCTAATAATTTTTCTGGTTTTTGAGTAGGGTAAAAAACTCTTTCATTTGACATTACGTTAACTTCGGAAACATCCAACCAATTGTCATCCAAAACAACTCCTGCAAGGTCATTAAGGTAAGTTTTAATTTTTAACTTTCCATTTTTTCCTATAAAAACTTTCCCTGTTTTTTTCATATCTTCAATTGATTTAACAGAACGAGTTCCTATAGGTTGGTCATCCCTGTACGGACCTTTGCCATCATTATCATTTTTATTAAAACGTGATTTATATTCTTCATTAAAATCTAAATATTGTCTGTTATATATATATTTATCAGACTTGCTGAAATAAATTATAGAGTCATGATTACGAGCCAATTGGTTACCTGTTGCTTTTGCCCCTTTTACAGTTCCTCGTTTCCAAATAATCTCATTCTTAAAATTTGTTAACCCAAAAATTTCATCCATTACATTTCTAACATAAGCAGTGACTCTCCAGTCACAATGCACATAAATACTACCATCTTCCGCCAGCAGATCCCGCATCAGCACCAGCCTCTCATAAATCATAGCAATAAAAGAATCCGCGCCTTTGCCCCAGGTGTCGCGGTAGGCGATTTCTTCCAGTATTCCTGGTTTTTTGGTCAGGGTTTCGCCGCCGATCTCGATATCCATTGAAAAATCCGCCCCCACATCAAAGGGCGGGTCAATATAGATCAGCTTGATACCATCCTGGGCTTCGATCTCTTCTCTAAGCGGCCCGTTTTTCAGCGAGGACAGAATCAGCTTGTTATCGCCCCAGATCAACTTATTGTTCCAACCCTTGATCTGCCTGCCGGTCTGCATGTCAAAAAGGTCCATCTGCAATTTGACGGCTTTCTCCTCACGCGGCTCATCAACCTGCTCGATCACCTGAAACGGCAAAACCACATTGCAAACCTCACTGGTCTTGCCATTCCAAACAAGCTCCACTTCCCGCTTATCCTCAAACAGCAAAAACCGATACTTCTCCGGCAGCGCTTTGCCTTCCTCCAGATACCGATTAATATCTCTTATCTCATTATCCGTCAGTTTCATCTGCCTGCCTTCTCAGTTCCTTTTCATATCTTTCTGCCCATAAATTTTCTTCAGTGTATGTGCGTGTTAAAAAATATAACCCATAAACCCTATGCTTAGAGTGCTTTTTTATTTTTCCTTAATGGCTTTTTCCTCTATCAGCTTCCCATAAGTAAGAATATCGAGAATCCGTGCGTGAAAAGCAATTCAATGTTTTCCTTCACTGGGAGATAATTTTCCCCCAAGTTGCTGAAGACACAAGCAACACACTCTGGCATGGCAGATTTGCTGCTTTTTGATGGGCTCAATGCAATTGGTGATGGTCTTTTCATACATTTGTTGCAATAATGGTTTAAAGTGTTCAATCCGGTCAGCTCACTGGCGGAAATGCAGTGCAGGGCTTAAAATTCTCAGCAAATCTTTATTCTGGTTAAAATCTTCCAGCATCACTTTAATAAGACTATTTAGTGTAATCTCAGTTCCACCACCACCTAGTTCAATCAACTTGATAGCTTCAAACCATTGCCCTTTTCCCTGTGCATTCAGATTCACCAGTGAGAGATCCCCCTCGGCTCTTTCCCATATTTTTCTATCTTCAATTCCTCTGGGGTAAAGCTTGCACGCGATTTCGAATAACTGTTGAGTTTTTGAAATTTCCTTTTTAACATCGATAAGATCAAGTTCTGAGATCAGGCCAAAAAAGAACGCTGCAACATTTTTAGAAGCGTAAGTCTGAGAGCCCTTACCATCCATTTCTCCTTTGTCATTCACTAAGTCAGAAATCCCTCTTAGCAATAAGCTTTTTACAGCTGGACGTGTCATGCAAACTCTCAGAAAACCTAATCCCTCCATTTCAATCGCAAGTGCATGACTTGCATTTACCTTAATATGCTTATGTAGGCTAGATTTATAGGATGCATCCACTTTTTCGCCCGAAGCAATTGTGCCTGAGAAAATCGAAATTTCTGGTGCGAACCGAGTATCTACCAATGAGGTTGCAATTGCTTTCCATGAACTACTGCTTGCAAAAGAGTTTGCAGCACGATCGAGATCATAAGAAGATGCTCCGAACTGCGGTCTTGGCTTGAATTCATCATCCTCCGCTCTACCGCGTTCGTAACCGATAACGTCAGAGCCTATAACTATGTCGCCCACTTTTACATCCTTTAAACCGCCGGCAACACCGACATAAAAGGCATGGGATGGTTTGTAGTATTGAAGGCCCCTTTCAGTTTCCAATGCTGCATTGATGTTGGTTTGATCTGTTCGTCCTACAACCACATCGATATTACCCGATGGGCTTGCATAAAATCCACGATGGTAATCCGTACCAACTTCAGGGTGCTTTTCTAATTTAACATCAGCTAAGTGACTGATTACAGCATCTCTTTCTATCGAGAGCGCTGTGAGCACTAGTATACAATTGCTATTTTTCATAATTTACCTACTGGTTTTATTTAGTTGTCTCAATTCAGCGTTAGAAGGGTAGTCCTTTAGCATCTCTTGTAACAGTTTCTGGGCATCAACATCGGCAATTCCATTTCGCATCTTATTTATAGTATTTACCCAAATTTCCCGTCCTGTAACTTTTGTGGGCAAGTCATAGTTTTTGCCACCAGCTCTTCCCCACAATCCCATATCTGTTGGACCATTTGAATATAGGGTGTAGCATAGTTCTGTAAATGCAGACCACCATTCTTCTTTTGAAATGGATTCAGAAAGATGGCCTGAGAGTGACAAGCTCAACCTTTTAAAAAAGCCCAAAAGAGATTGACACTCCGCTAAAGCTGGTTCCAAATCTGTTCTTGTAGATATTTTATCAGCTATAGTATCAGTGATTTTCCTCCAATTATTACGAAGCACCAATTTCCCTATACGTGTAGATTCTGCTGCACTGAAAGGGCCTTTATTCAAGAGTAGAAAAAACTCTGCCTCACCAAGGGTTGACAGCTCTTCAAAAAGAAATATTTTTGTAGATATCTTTATCGTTTGGTCCTCAATAACCTGCTTTATAAATGCTGTGCTGGTTAAACGAATCCGAATTTCTTCTTCAAAATTATCTAAGCTAATCTTTTTATTGTCTAGCAGTTTCACACATCCTAATGCAGTTCCATTAAGGAAGCCGTTTTTTACGTCTCCGCTAATGTGTTTCCATACTTCTGCTCTTTGTTTGAAATCAGAAAGATCATTGAAATCTGAATTACATAGTACAGACAGTAATTGAGGATCTATTATTGCACCCTTCAGCATTTCTTCAAAAAGATCAAATAGTACGCTAATTGGTTTGCTAATACCTTTCCAAGGTTGATTGCCTTGCTCTATACTACTCAACCAGATTTGTCTCCAAATTGCGTTTTTCACATCAATCCGGCTTAACAAAGAAGCATTATTAGCCACTTTAAGTCCCGAAATTTCGATAAGTCTGCTTTCCCCTATGTTTACAGTAAGTTGAATAAAATCTTCATCATCTATTAATTCGCCCATTTTTTGCAAGGCTGAAGTATGCCCTGGTACAATATCTATTTTTAACTGGTGAATAATACTCTCTTCGGGACTGTAAAGTTGCAAAGCCGATAAGCCGTGGAGGGTAAGCCATTTTCGATCTGTGGCAACTGACTTAATTTCCTGAGCTAATTCCGGTCCAGGTTTCGGCCAAATATCTACGAGATGGGTTTCCACATCAATAGTAGTTGGGATAAGGCTTCCCAATGTTTTTACTAAACCATGATCTGCAACGAACCAATTCCATATGGCTATGGCGTAAGCTGGTTTCCAGTTTTCTAGTACGGTTTTTAAGCTATCAGTAACCGCTTTTTTCCACCATTGAACCTTATTCTCCGGGTCGAAAGCTTTGGCAAAAACACTTGTAATAGATTCATTAACTCTTGAATTAAACAGATTTTTTTCTACCCAATAAGCTACTTGATTGCCGATTAATTGTTGTGCATTAGAGAACCCTGACCATTCTGCATCTTTAAGAGCAATAATCTGCTTGCTTGTTGCGTTTGCTATACACGACGTTATCTGGATCAGAAGCCGTTTTTTCTCGGTTTTGGCCACACGTTCATCAGGGCTGTATTTAGATATAAGATCACAAAATACGATCAGCCTATTAAGATCTGTAATTGTAGATAAATTCTTGTACGTACTGACTACTTTCTCTAAATAGGCCAAATCTTCAATTTTGTCGGGTATGATACCGAAAACATCGATCAAATCGTTAAGCGGCTTTGCTTTATCTCTATTTCCGGCAAGCAAAAATGAAGCTATCGATTCCAATGTGCCAGTGTCTGTTTTGCCAACTATACAATAATTGCCAGTCTGCCATTTGTTCGCGTATTCTTCCTGCACATAGAGTATGCTGAGGTGCTGAGTGCCTACTTTTTGCGGACTGAAGCCTATTCCCAATTTTACAGTTGCCCTGAGATTTCCTTTTAGCTGTGACCAAGCATGTGTAATAAAAGAAAGATAACCCTCTTCCCCGATCCAAACCAAGGTATTTTCATAGTCCGAAAGATCAAGCAAGCCATTGATGGCTGCTGCTTCACGGGATGTAGGGTTTATAATCTGAGCCGGAACTTGATTCATATCATCAAACAATATCTCATGGAGTTCACGGTCTTTGTCTGGCTCAGAAAGGAAGTGAGAAAACAACTTTTCCAGATCATTCAGTTGATGTAAATCATCTTTCTCAACGATCAAAGTATGTGACAGCACTCTCCCCTTTCTGACCAAAGGGGCGTTATCAGGAAAAGTTTTAATGAAAATATAGGAGTCATTAAAGGCGAACCCACGGAAAACTGGTTGAGTTAACTGGCCGCTTGAAGGTCGATCTAGAAGATCGGTAACATTGCATATTCGTTTTGCGAGTTCTATATCGGTTAAGCTTGTTTTGAGCAGAGCGTAAGAACCGGATTTATCCCCATATATTGCTTGATGAACTATCATAATTGAAGAGCTATTTTTACAAGCTTGGTAATATCTGTATCCTTCACCCCTTCCTGATCGATCATGTATCCAAAATTTTCTGGCAGCTCATCTTGGTATTTGTCCTTTGCCTCCTGCGAATTCAATGGAAACTCCTGTGCTGAGAGCCCTAATATTTCAAAAGCCTCTTTTTCCCATACTGTCTCAACAAAATGGAGAAACATCGGTAGTTTTTCCCGCAAAACCTTAACAGGTTTCTTGTTAGTATTCAACTCGTCCCAACATGTAAGAACAATGGATAACTTGGGTACGGAAATTGGATTTTTTACACCTTTATCTTTTATGTACAACAATGACTGTAGCAATTCGATAAATTTACTCTGATCAGATAGCCCGGGGCTTTTAAAGGCTGTACTTTTTCTTGTTTCTATTTCATCATAACTGCTGATGCTCAGGTCATACTCAGGTGTAATCTCGTGTGGCCGAATAAACAGTATCCATCGGTCACTATATGTCACCAATTTCTGCCAATTTTCATTAACCTCCATCAGTTCAATCAGGGCATTGACCTGTTCCCCCCCATAATCAGGGAAAACTATGTCGATATTTTTTCCATCTACATTGATCGGCAGAACCAACTCTACATTTTCATTCGCAGGAGTGGTTATCGGTTCTTCACCCATAGAGAGTCTCTTTATGGCATGTGTTATAGCCTTAATATTCTCAGGAGTTTTGATAAGTTTTATGCTACTTTTCCTTTTCTTAACTCTAGTAAGGAACTGAGCAATAAAAGTTGTCTTACCAGAATCAGGTTGTCCAACTATGAGGATTGAATCATTCACTGCCATACATTCCTTTATAATTAAAAAACAGATCATCAGAAGTGCTGACTTGCGGCATAAGTCTAATGATTTTTGGCTCGTTTAATTTTTCCAGCAAGTATTCGACAACGGCAGAGTTATTTTTATGGCATAATCTATCGGGAACAGATTTGGGGAAATTGCTGACTTCAAAAACCTGTGAATTGGCAAATACTTGTGCTAAGTCTTCCTCCAAAGCCCTTTTTATGTTCTCTCGGATATTTCCAATTTCATCAGCCTTTGACCAAACCACTGCCACAGGCCGACCTTTCAAATTAGCTGTCAATTGTTCGGCCATTTGTACAATTTCGGTCTTCGCTGCTCCTCTTTCATTTATTAAAGCAACAGAGTCGACCATAAAAATGAAAGCATTAGAATTTTCATATATCCAGCGAGCATTCTCAGCATTCGGATCGTGGATATCCTCAGACCAGTAGTTGAAAACTTCCCCGGATGAATCTGCAAACAACACATCTCTGAACAATTCTTCTCTTTTCAAAGTTAAATGGTAAAGGCTGTAAAAATCAGGATTCGATGGCGTTGGCGGAGCAAACTCAACATTTCCGTCAGGTTGAATTTTTAAATATTGTGCAAGCGTTTCCCATGCGGCTAATGTACAACTTCCAGCAAACGACCAGCGCTCAAACTTATTTCCATTAAATAATAGGGTATAGAGCATTCCGAGATAGGAGGTTTTCCCAGCAGCCGCGGCTCCTACCATTCCAATGATCAATGGGGCAGATCGTTGACTGACTATCTCGATGTCGGTTGGTTGAAACGGCTCACCTGTCCAAGGTAAGGCTTGCGCTTCTTTTTTGGCCTCTTTTTGCTTTTCTACTGACTGACCCGTTTTGTTTCCCAGCCAATAATTACATTTTTGATGATCAGGACTGACGTGTTCAAGGCAAAGACCTCTAGGGGCAGGGCAATCTGGTTTACTACATTTATTTCTCATCTATTTCAATTCTCATCTTCATTATTTCGTATTAGCAAGTGTGCTGGCTTGGAGATCGTGAAACAACCAGACAGTGAGTTCTCCTAAAGATATTTTGGCTCTTTTTACTAAACCGGTACGTTTAAAAAACTCATCAGCGTTCATTTTTTTCTTCATCATATCTGCCATACAAGCTCCTAATGATTTTCGACTTTCACTTTCATTGCACAAATCTTCCAGCAACTGCTTTTCAGCATCAGAAAGTTGTTGCAGTTGCTCCAACAGTTCAGTTACCGCAACTTCCTTGTCCGTTTCATCGCTCAGCACATCGCGTAATGCTTCTTTCAAGAAAAAATCAACGCTTTTGGGATGAATTGGAGAAACGTTATCAGCCAGATCAACTGCCATAGACATGGCCAGAGCTAACGGGTCTAATGCTCGGTAACCGGAATCTAATCTGTGAGAATAAAGCGCTTGTTTCCACCAAATCAGATCACTGCGTTTGTTTAATGATTGAGAACTCCGCAATATGGAAGAAGATACCTGTTCCAGATGCGGTTTTAGGTTAGCAAGGTATGAACCTATAGATTCCTGAATAGAATCCGAAATAGATTTTAGTGAATTGTTTTGGGTGGATAAGGCGGCATTAATTACTTCAGAAAGTCCTTTTGCAGCTCTTTCAGCAAAAAATTTCGGCCAATGAAAATTACCAGTTGATTGAGGACTGGGATTTTCACCTCCACCTGCTTGTGGCGCCCAGGGAGAATGAACTGCCGCAGCTATTAAATGGCCTTGCAACTCAGCTTCACCAACCCTTCCTTGGCTAACTTTTGGTAGAGTAAGTTCAATTGGGGCAATGGCATCAATTTTAGCATTTTCCAAAATACTCCAATTATTCCGGGCAACTTCTTCGACCTTATTTCCAATTTCCAATAAAAAATGAGTTAACACTTCTTCCTGTCCTGCCAGTTTGTAATGGCTGATGATATTGCATCCTGTATGCCAAATAATGGCAGCCAAATTTTCATCTTTGCTGAGGTTATTTAATGCTTCGAGGATAACTGCTTGGACATAGGTAATTGGTATATCCTTTGTTTTAGCGACGCTGTTTCGAAAGGCTGACCATTTTTTTATGATTAAAGCTTCTACTTCTTGAACAATAGGTTCGTCATCAGAAATAGTAGGATCAAGAGCCACCAACGTATAGGTAATTATCTTTTCCTTGTTTTTACTGAGCCGTTTTTGAAGTTCCGCAACGGCCTTATTTAGATTAGCAATGTTTTCAGATTCATCAGTTTTAATAAATCGTTTATCGAGAAAAGATTGAAGAATTGAATCAGTCATAATTTAATACCTTTCACCCATTATTTTTTACGCCCAATATTAAATGTTAAGAAATAAATCAGTGATATTTGATATTAACAGGTCGTTTCTTGATTGTTATAATATTCTAATATTACATTGTTTTTAATGCAAAAGCAAGAATTATATAATCCTATGCGAGATAGGGGAAAGCGGAAATACTGGAGCTGCAAATGTGGGAGAATATTCAGAAGGTTTGTGAGTAAGGATAGGCATATCATTCCATGCACTACGCAGGTTTTGCCTCCAGCCGTTTTCGCGCCGATTCAACCGCTTTGTGAAGCTTATGCTCCAGCAGTTCGCGTTTCGGTAGTTCGGTCATGTATTCGGCCACTTTGATTACCAATTTCTCAGGCTTCTTTGATATGGCGGTACGCTCGTAAAGCATCCCATCAATTTTCTTCCGCAAAGTGCGGACACTCCACCGTTCCACCCGACAGTTTTGGCATAGAAATCACGTTGGAGGGCATCTTTGAGAGGGATAAGTGCGATAAAATGGGTCCAACTCAATTGTCGTATCAGTGATACGACAATTTTTTTATCTGGAAAGACCTCGGCAAATTGAATCATCCTGCGTAGATTTTTTTCAGAAAAATTATTGCCATAATCGTCGGTTAATTGTCTCGACAGCGTCACGACAATTTCCTGTCCGTACTCCGCTCGCTTTTCCTTCAAAATATCCTGGCGGATACGGTTGCCGATCTGCCAGTAAAGAATGGTCAAGCCTGCGTTAACCGTAATGGCAACATTATGCCTGGCGGTTTCAATGAGCGAATGGATATCACCGATAAGATCGCCGGAAATGGACTTGTTGCCTGTTTCTATAACCTGCTTCCCTCTTTCCTTTCTCATATTTCGACAACCTCGCTGATCAGCCCCTCGGTTTGCATTTCAAGTTCAAGAATATCCGCCCGGATTTCTCCAAGACTCCTTAGCGGTTTGTATTTGTAAAAATATTTCGTAATATTGATTTCATCCATAATATGCCAATTCCTCTTTTATGGAGTCGCCAGGTCCAAGATTAACGAATGGTTGATATTCAGCCATAACACCTCATTCATAATGTTTCGACACATCAACTATCAAAACACGACCCAAAGTCCGTTTTTCGTCTTCAACTTAAAATGTAAAAAAGCCATGCTAATCTTTTATGAAAAGCATATAAGAAAGAAATGTCACCCATCCAACAGTCGTCCTGATTTGTTATCTTTTTTATAGTCTTGTTTTTTACTTTATTTTTTTTTCTGATTATAGTATATTTTATTGAATTTGTTGTCAATATCAATGCAATGGCAATAGCCGAAAGTCTTCATAAGAAAAATTAGTATCCTTTTTTAGGAAAAATATATGACAAAAAAAGCGGCGCAGAAAGTTCTGGTTACAGGAGGCGGAGGTTTTCTGGGCAGCGCGATAGTAAGGCGTCTTGTGGAAAGGGGCGATCATGTCCGCAGCTTTTCGCGCGGCTTTTACCAGGAGCTTGCCTCTCTGGGGGTTGAGCAGGTTCGAGGCGATATAGGCGACAAAGATGCTGTTGAAGGGGCATGCAAAGGCATGGATCTTGTTTTTCATGTTGCGGCAAAGGCGGGAGTCTGGGGCGATTATTTTGAATATTATAATACAAATGTTATTGGAACTGAAAACGTTGTTGCCGCCTGCATTAAGCATAAGGTTCCAAGACTTGTCCATACAAGTTCGCCGAGTGTTATCTTTAACGGAACAGACATGGAGGGGGTAGATGAATCAATTCCTTATGCAAATAAGTTTCATGCTCATTATCCTAAAACAAAAGCAATTGCCGAACAAAATGTTATAAATGCCGCAAGAGATGATTTGATGACGATTATATTAAGACCTCATTTAATATGGGGGCCGGAAGATAACCATCTTGTCCCTGGAATTATTGCAAGAGCAAAAAGGCTTGTAAGGGTCGGGGACGGCAAAAACCTTGTGGATACAATCTACATAGACAATGCTGCTGATGCCCATATTCTGGCGGCGGACAGATTACAAGAAAACCACAAACTTTCAGGCAATGTCTATTTTATAAGCCAGGGAGAACCTGTTTTTTTGTGGGAAATGATAAACAATATTTTAAAAGCAGCAGGGCTTGGTCCTGTAAAGCGTTCAATATCACGGAGAACGGCCTGGGTGATAGGGGCCATGCTTGAAGCCTGCTTCAAATTTTTCAAACTGTCAGGTGAGCCGCAGATGACGCGTTTTGTAGCAGAGGAGCTGGCTACAGCGCACTGGTTCGACATAAGCGCCGCTAAAAATGATTTAGGATACATCCCAAAGCGTTCCACGGAGGAAGGGTTGCGACGTCTTGAACTCTGGTTAAAGAACGGTTACCTTAAAAGGAGTTAAAATGAGTTTAACAGACATACTGCCTCTTGAAAAATGGGTTGAATTTGAAAATGAAATCAACAGAAGGTCAGGTCTTGATGCTAATGTTTATGGAACCGATGGTATCAGGATAACAGACAATAAAAACTGGGCAAACAGGCTTTGTCCTGCTATTAAGGCAACTGACAAGGGACAAAGCTTTATTTGTGCTGTTGCAAACATGAATTTAGCTTCTCAGGCCATGAATACAGGAAAGCCTGTTATAGAAGAATGTGACGCAGGCCTGATTAAAATTGCCGTCCCCATATTTGCAGGGGATGAATTTATAGGCTCGGTTGGAGCCTGCGGGCTTTTAATTGAAGACGGGGAGGTTGACACTTTCCTTATAAACAAAACAACCGGTATTGATGAAGATAAGATAGAAGGCCTTTCAAGGGACATTAAAATAATTTCAAAAGATGATGCCGATTCTATTACAGATTATATCCGGAGACAGATTAACCGGTTTGTCAAAGACTATGTAAACAAACAACATGGCGCTGAGGTAACATCTGAATCAATAGCGGAGCTCACGCTCAGCGCGAAGCCGTCATTCCTGTCAACCAACAATTAGAACATCGGCAACAACTTCCCAGAGATATTTTACCGGTATATCAGACATGCCATTATTCTCTAAAGCTGCTTTTATCTGCCCGTGACAACTGTGGCACGGCAAAACCACCATCTCAGCGCCGCTTCTTTTTATCTGTTCTATTTTTTTGCGGCCATAGTAAAGCCGCTCCTCACGGTACGGTGTAAGCAGAGTGCCGCCGCCGCCGCCACAGCAATACTGATTGCCTTTTGAGGGATAAAGATCTACCCAGTCGGAAACACACCGATCAAGAATCCACCGTGGCTCTTCATAATATCCATGACCAAAAAGTTCTTCAGACTTGCGGCCATAGTTGCACGGATCGTGATAGGCAACACGCTGTGTAATCTTTGATTTATCGAGTTTTATCCTGCCAGACTTAATATACTCCATCAAAAGATCAAATACCGTTAAAGCTCCAAACCGGTCAAAAAAGTCCGGATACCATTTTTGCAGCCCGTACCGGGTTGCCATGTATGCGTGCCCTCATTCCGGATACATGAGATTGGTAATCTCAAGTTTCTCCATGTTTTCCACAATACGGCCGACAAAACACTTCATTGCTTCATCGTCACCGGAAAAAAGGCCCCAGTTCACGCCTTCCCAGTTCCGGCTTGGTATTGTCCAGTCTTCCTTTGCTATATGGAAAATTTTCCACCAGTGTTTCAGGTCTTCATTCTGAGTGTTCACTAGTTTGTTGTGCAGAGTGTGCAGAAGATTAGCCCCCTTTTTGTCAAAAAGAACTTTAAAATCAGAAAATCCAGGCTCTCCAGCCAGCTCCTCTCCAACGTCTTCAATTATAAAAACAAAATCTTCCTTTGGAAGACCAAGATTGTTTCCGGTCTTAAGGTCGAGTTCAACTCCCTTATGAATCATTCCCGGCACATTCTCTCTTTTGACCATTCCGCGTGCCGTGCGAATAAGGTTTACAATGTTTATTCCCATTGGGCAGGCATATTCGCATTTTCCACACATGGTGCAGAGCCACGGAAGTTTGGATTCTACAAGCTCTTTATCCATACCCATAAGTACCATTCGAACTATCTTTCTGGGATCAAACCCTTCAACGCCCGTAATGGGGCATCCTGCAGAACATGTCCCGCAGGCCATACACATATCAGTAACATTATTTATTGGACGCAGAGGAGCTTTATCCTTTATTTCAGATCTGTTTCTTGATGTGATTGCTTCCATATTATAACGCAGCCTCTATGACATTCATTATTCCATCATCTTCAAAATCAACCATTAATGTAGCGCTGTTCGGGCATATTGCAGCACATGCTCCGCATCCCTGGCACGAAGCAATGTCCACCATGATCTTTCCTTCCTCTATATCCATATAACGCGCATTAAAAGGACAGACCTCTATGCATAACCCGCATGCAGAACAGATAGAATGACGGACACGTGCTGTAAGCCGCTGGGGAGTGATTTCATTCCTGGACAATATGCGTAATGCCCGTTGCGCCGCCGCCTCTCCTTCCTGCATGGCTTCTTCCGCTCTTGCAGGTGCCCTTGCCAGCCCACACACAAAAACCCCCTCTTGACCTGTATCCACAGGCCTCCACTTGCTGTCAGCCTCTTTGATGAAACCGTCCTGTGTTATTTCAATACCAAAAATCTTTACCAGATCTTCGGCAGGATTCGGAACAACTCCAACTGCAAGAGATATCCAGTCCGGTTTAAGATTTACCTGAACTCCAAGAAAAGGATCAAATCCTTTCACTACCGGCCCATCAGACTCAATAACCACTTCCGGCTTTGAGTTCAAATCAAAAGGTATAAACATAATCCCCTTTGTTCGCGCTTCAGTATATATACTTTCCGAATCTCCATAGGTCATCATGTCCCTGTAGAAGATGTAAACCTCGGATTCAGGATGAATCTGTTTAATCTTCATGGCATTATTAAGAGCACTAATACAGCATATTCTGCTGCAATAGTTTCGGGGTTCCTCCCTTGTCCCTGCGCATTGAATCATAACCACGGACTTCACAGGCTGCTTTGCAAAAGAAGGGTCATTTATGATTTTTTCCATCTCAAAAAGGGTCACAACCCGCTTATGATTAGCAATATTGTAAGAATCTGTTTGAGCTGGTTTACCTCCTGTCGCAAGTATTGTCACGCCGTGATGTATTGTTTTCTCGCCCCCTGATCTCCGGCTTATTTTTGAAGTGAATTGACCTGGTATGCCGAAACTACTCATCAGCTCAGCACCTTTAAGAATTTTAATTGCCGAGTTATTTTCTACTTCATTTAAAATCGCCTCAATAGATTGTTTCAGTTCATCATCGTGGATATATTTCAGGTTTCCGCCAAGGGTTTCGGACTTTTCAACCAGAACTACCTTAATGTTATTATCCGCCAGAGCTAAAGCAGCAGATAAACCAGCGGGACCACTTCCAACAACCAGAGCCCTGCCTTCAACAGCGCGCGAGTTTTCATTCAGTACTCTTCTCGATCGTAATCTACTAATTGCCATTTCCAGCTCTTTGATCAGAGAATCAAAACCGCGTTCTTTATATGGCTGAATATCAACTACTTCCACAAGTGACGGGAAAAGCCCGGTATCTTCCTCAAGTTTTTTTAACCCTGGCCTTAAAACGTATTTATTGCATGCTGCAAAAAGCAGCCTGTTTGCAGCATTTTCGCCTGTTATTCGCTTTACCTCGTCCAATCCTTTGTCGTTGCAAAGCGGTTTTATCCTGACAATATTCAACCTGCCGGGAAATTTCTCCAGCTCCGGCTTCAACCGGTCCATCAGCGAACCAATATCAGGAATTCGGTCACATTCACACAAAACCACCTGAACCAGAGGCCTGTCTTCAAATGCTTTTGCATGTCCGGCCATCTTCTCTTGTGTGCCGGCATCAGGGGGCGTAACTCCCAGTTTCTTTAACATTCGGAATGCTCTGCCTGCAGCAACTTCTGCTCCTATAACAGACCCTGAGATATCCTTGAGATTCCGAGCCGATTCAACTACAAAAACCCCTTCATGCTGCGCATAATCAGGCAACTTTTGTTCCGGTTCCTTGCCGGTTGAAAGGACTACCATATCAAAGTCCTCTTCTATCGGCCTCTGTTTTGAATCCACATATCTTAGCCGGAGGTCGCCTGGATTATCTCCAGGCTCAATGCTGTGCGGGCGGCATCGGACAAAACGTACGCCGGATTCCTTTTCTGCTCTGTCACGATATCGCTGGAAATCGCGCCCAAAAGTCCGCATATCCATATAAAAAATTATTGTCTCAGCATCTTTTGCCATTTTCTCGCGCGCAAGGAGGGCCTCTTTGATTGCAAACATACAACAGGCGTTGGAGCAATAATCAGCGCCTGTCATAACATTTCTGGACCCAACGCATTGAATCCATGCAACCCTTTTTATCTCTCTTCCATCGGAAGGTCTTACAAACCGCCCTTTATATGGGCCGCTGCTGCTCAGTATCCTCTCAAAGGCAGTAGAAGTAACAACGTTCGGGAAACCCCCGTAGCCATAGAGATCCACAGAATCCGGATTGAACAGCTTTGTGCCTGTTGCAAGAATAACTACTGCCACATCTTCCATTTCAAAGACTTCAGTTTCGCTATCCATTTTTATCGCGCCGGCAGGGCATGCTTTCTCACATTCGCCGCACTTTGTGCATGCATCCCAGTCTATTGAATAAGCGCTTATTGTCTGATGCGGTACAGGAAGACAAATAGCCCTGCGTTCTACTAAACCAGCGTTGAAGGTATCTGGAACCGTCACCGGGCAGACTTTCTCGCAGGCTCCGCAGTTAGAGCATAACTCAGGGTCAACTCCCCCTGGTTGTCTGGAAAGAACTACTTTCAAATGACCTGGATTGCCCTCTATCGAAACCATTTCAGTTGAAGTAAGAACAGTGATGTTGTCGTGAAAAAGGCCTTTTCTTAAGCAGAATTGAGAGCAAATATCACGATCAATCATTGGAAGCATACGACACATTCCGCAATGATTATCAGGGAATTGGTAATCAAGTTGCGTAAGAATTCCTCCAACGCCCGGTGATTTTTCAATGATACACACATGATAGCCCATATTTGCAAAATCGAGCGCTGCACGGATTCCGCTTATTCCAGCACCAACAACCAGTATTTTAGCTGTTTGATTATCCATCGGAAGACTCTTTTTCAAAAACCAGGTATGGTATTGATTCTGAAATATCACGGCCCGGCACGTAGTCATATAATTCCTGAACCTTTGCAGACACGGTCTTAAATATGTCGGCAACCGGAATGCTGCTGGGACAAACGCTGCTGCATTGTCCACAACCTACACATGCATGGCTCATATGAGCAAGCCTGGTCATATGAAACATTGTAGTATCTGCAGGCAATTTTACAGCCCCTTTTTTGGCAGCGCGCCTTTGCAAAACTTCCGGCTCGTGAACAAATACATCGGTAAGGAATACACACTCCTTGCAATAACAGACAGGACAGGCTGTTCTGCAGTTATAGCAGTTAAGGCAATTGGCTATCATCTTCTGAAATTTTTCAATATCTTTTATCTTTTCCGTTGTCTCGCTAAAAAGGGCATCCCTTGCCTCAATCCTTTTCTTAAGAAGCTCATTTATTGCATTCTCCCGTTTAACCGGCTGTTCCACGGCTGAAAGCCCGAGGCTTTTTATAATGTTTTCGCCTGCCCTGGTTCCTGCCAGCAGTCCGATCTTCTCCATTACCGGTGTACCCAGAAGACAGACTGTAAGATCGGCCCCTTCAGGCCTGAAATGCTCACAGGCCTTGCAAATACCGGTAATGCGGTTCTGCAAAGCCGAATCATTGTAAAATGCGGAAGAAATATCCTCTTTCTGTGCAGCAAGCTCCAGATAAATATTGTTTTCAATACGTCCCAGACAATCAATTCCAATGATTATTGCTTCGTCAAGCACGCATTGTTTCAGCTTTGCAAGTTCAATCAATGCCCTGATTTCACAAGGTCTGAGGACAACCGCCTTTTTCCCCCCTGTAGGATATCTTAAAACAGAAGCAGCCTGGCGTGCGGCATTGAAAGGAGCTGCAGGCGCCAGAGGCTCTGCCTGCTCCATCTTTTCAGTATCCGTGATTAAAGTCGGCATCGGTAAAGATGAATACGGTGTTTTGGATAGCACCAGCACAGAATCCACTATCTTTTCTGAAAGCATTTTTTGCAGAATAGTTCTAACAGCCGCCGAAGGGTTATTATTTGTTTCCAAAATGGCGTACATTGTCATGTTTACCTCTTTATTAAAGGATCATACGGTCTTTCACACTTGTGGGCCCGAGGGCCTTTATTGACTCAACAAATTCGGTCATGTTTTGTTGAAACTCCGGTCCTTCGCTGGCTCCTATCCAGCGAAGCCTGAGACGCTTGGGATCGAACCCGAACTGTTCCACGATTTTTCTAATCCCGGAAATCCGCTTTTTAGCCTTGAGATTCCCATTGATATAGTGACAGTCTCCGGGATGACAACCACCTATAAATACTCCGTCCGCTCCATCAAGAAATGCCTTTAAAATATATTTTGAATCTATCATGCCGGTGCACATAAGCCGTATTATGCGTATATTCGCCGGATAGGCAAGTCTTGAGGTGCCGGCAAGGTCCGCGGCTGTATAGGTGCACCAGTTACAAACCAGAACAATTATTTTAGGTTCAAAATCATCTGTCATATATACACTCCTGAATAAGAATAGCCTCCATCTCTTCCATTACCTGTTTATCTGTAAAATGCTTGACTCCGGCAGCACCGCTGGGGCAAGCAACGGAACAGCTGCCGCATCCCTGGCACAATGCGTCATTTACAACTGAAACACAGCGTCCAGCATCAAATTGTATCGCAGAATATGCGCAGACCTGCAAACATGTCTGGCAGCCCGCACATAGGTCGGGATCAATATAAGATATCTCGGTTTTCGTACTGACCGTGCCTTTGGACAGCAGGGACGTAGCCTCTCCTGCCGCTGCCATAGCCTGTGCCACAGTATCTGGAATATCTTTAGGCCCCTGGCAGCACCCCGCAAGAAAAATTCCGCCGACCGGTGTGGCGACCGGTGCAAGTTTTGCGTGCAGCTCGGTCATCCACCCGTCTCCATCTGTTGATATGCCGACAAGCCTTGCAACATCTTTCGAGCCTTCGGCGGGCTCCAGGCCAACGCTAAGGATCACCATGTCAACCAGCAGCCTTTTTGCCTGCCGTGTCAGGGTGTTCTCTGCAATAACAGTCAGACGACCAAAATCTTCCTGATTGTCGGGTATATCTGTCACCTCAGCCACCCTGCCGCGGACAAGGTGAACCCCTTCTTCCTGAACACGGTTGTAAAATTCCTCATACAGTTTACCCGGAGACCGTATATCTATATAAAATTCCCAAACTTCCGCGTCTGTTTTTTCTCTTAAAAGATGGGCGAACTTCATTGAATACATGCAGCAGACTCGAGAACAATATTTACGGTATCTTACATCGCGCGATCCTACACAGTGAATTATAGCTACTTTTTTTGGAGCCTGACCGTTTTTCATAAGGATTTTGCCGGAAGTAGGACCTGTAGCATTGTTGAGCCGCTCAAATTCAAGGCTGGTATAAACTTCAGGGAAACGCCCATATCCGTAATTTGTCAGAGGTGTGGGATCAAACGCCTTAAATCCTGTGGCAACAATTACTGCCCCGACCTCTATATCCAGATACCGAGGCTTTTGCTCAAGGTCTATGGCACCGGCTTCACAGAATTTCCGGCAGACTCCGCAGCGTTTATTCTTTGCAAGGACGCGGCATTGTTCAGGATCAATTACCGGCGTCCTTGGAACCGCCTGGGGAAATGGAGAATAGATAGCCGTTCTGGTGGTAAGTCGTTCATTGAATTCACTGGGGATCTTCCTTGCAGGGCATTTTTCCATACACACGCCGCAGCCCGTACATTTATCTTCATTAACATAACGTGGTTTTTTAAGTATTTTTGCTTTAAAATTTCCGATAAAACCTTCGATAGAAACTACTTCACTGTAAGTAAGGAGCTCAATGTTTTCATGCTGATCAACAGCGACCATTTTAGGAGTCATTATGCATGCAGCACAGTCAAGGGTAGGGAATGTTTTGTCAAACTTGGCCATGTGGCCGCCGATTGATGGTTCACGCTCAACAAGATAAACCCTGTAGCCGGATTCGGCAGCTGAAAGTGCGGACTGCATGCCTGCAATACCTCCGCCTATGACAAGAATGGACTTTTTTACAGCCACTTCACGGCTCTGTAAAGGACGGTGGAAGGCAACCCTTGCAACTGCGGCGGCAACAAGATCCTTTGCCTTGGCCGTGGCTTCTTCCGGGTCCCTGGTTACCCATGAGGACTGCTCACGAATGTTTGCCATCTGGAAATAATGAGGATTTATGCCTGCTTTTTCACAAGCTTTTTTAAAGGTCAACTCATGCATTCTGGGGGAGCATGATGCCACCACTACTCGGTTTAGTCCGAGTTTTTTGATGTCGTTGTCAATCATTTGCTGCCCTGGACTGGAGCACATAAACTTATACTCACGGGCTACAGCAACATGATCCAGCTTCCCGGCAAATTCAACCACCGACTCAACGTCAACCTTTGACGCTATGTTCATTCCACAATGGCAAATATATACCCCGATTTTTGGTTTTTTATATTTCATAATTCCCGGCTTAAAACCTTGTTAATCGGTACGAGCAGTTTATTCAGCCCCAGCTCTGTCGGATTAAGGCCAAGGGCAAGACCGGCAAGCTGCGTAAAAAAGGGGACGGGAATTGGATGAGTTAAATTTTTCTGCCACGAATCGAGGTTGAACTGACACAGGGGGCATAAGGTTGTTATCATATGCCCACCCTTGGCGTGGACTTCACGGATAATACGGGAGACAAGCAAACCGCATTCATCTGCATAGGAAACCGTATGGGATGCCCCGCAGCAAATTGTCCTGGCTGAATGATCAACAGGCAGAAAACCAAGTCTCTCAATAAAACGGTCAAGAATTGTGGGTTGCTCCATATGATCAAGATCACCCCAGGGCCTGGTAAGCTGGCAGCCATAATAGCATGCCACCTTATAATTCTTGAATTTTTCGGTCAGATTTTTTGACCATTTTTCTGCAGGCACATCATTATAAAGAACCTCAAGATAATGACGGACTGTAAAATTTCCTTCCATCAAAAGACCCTCTTTTGAAAGCTCTTTATTGATTCTGGAGACAGTTTCGGGATTGCTGCTTAGAATCTGGTTTGCCTTGCGGAGGGTGGTATAACAGGCATTGCAAACCGTAACAATTTCTCGAAACCCGCTTGCCTGTGCCAAGGCAAAGAGCCTTGCGGTGAGCGCCAGAGCCTTGAATTCGTCAAGACTGAAGAAAGCCGTTGCACCGCAACAGTTCCAATCCGGAATTTCAATCAGATCTATTTCCATTAAACGGTTTATCGCATCCACCGACTGCCTGTATCCGGCGGCAGAATTATAAGAACATCCCGGGAAAAAACCGTATTTCACTGTATATCCTTTCTCACTTTCTCACCGGCAGGAAGCTGCGCAATCCACCTTCGTCCAATTATCTGCCGGGGAAAAAATTCAAGCCGCTTCCTTTTTAGAAGTTGCAGAGCTACGGATATGTTTTTGAAAGCATCAACAGGATGCAGTATTCCATAATGAGCCATCACCATAGCCTCGGAAATCCTTCCATGACTATACACTGCCTGAGAAAATGCCTGGTAAAGGTCAGGCATCTTGTGCGAACCCGGAACCAGGCCGTGCTCCTTTGACATGCGCTTCAGGCAGTACATCAGGTCTATTACAGGAATTTCCTGCGGACAGCGGGCCACGCACTGATAGCAGGAAACGCAATACCATGGGGTCTCGGATCGCAGAGCCTTTTCCATATCTCCGTCACGAATTAGAGCAAAAAGCTCCCTGGGGCCATGTTCCATAAGACCTGTCAGTGGACAAGAGGCGCTGCATGTGCCGCATTGTATACATTTCAAAATCTTTCTGCCATATACTGTATCATAAAATATATCCTGAAGATTCTTTTCATCCATGATAGCTGCCTCTTGTTTTAAGTTCGCTGGTTATTAGCTTATGCTCAAAACATATTCGCGTTAGAGCTTTGCAGGTTCTTAAATGCATTACTTAATGTTACAAACTGAGATATTGTCAGAGCCTCGGCACGCAGGGAAGAATCAATGCCTGCCTTGTCCAGCATGTTTTGCGCTGTTTTTGTGTCAATATCCAGTTCGCTTCCCGCAAGAGCATTTCTGAGGGTTTTTCTCCTCTGGCAAAAGGCCCCTTTTATGATCCTGAAAAGTAATGCTTCATCATTTGCCGGATATTTTATGGTTTCTAAAAATTTTATTTCAAGGATCTGTGAATCTATCTTTGGTTTTGGAAAAAATTGATGCGCCTTAACATCCGCGAGTTTTTTTATTTTTGCGCAGTACCCAAGCATGACTGCGAGCCGGCCGTAATCCTTGCCACCAGGCTGAGCGGTGATGCGCATGGCCAGTTCTTTCTGAAACATAAGAACAGCCCTGATCACATAAGCTCTGGATTCAATAAGCTTGATAATGATCTGAGAAGAAATGTTGTAGGGAAGATTCCCGATAATTATTATTTTTTGACCGGCATTTTCCGCCAGATTCTTAATGTCAAATTTCAGCATATCCTCTTCTATTAATTCAACATTTGAAAGCCTGTTTGCAAGAAGTTCTGTTTTCAAAATATCGATTAACCGGTGGTCCTTTTCGATCGCGTAAAGTCTTTTTGCTGATTTTGCGGCTGGTATAGTAAGAGCGCCAAGGCCTGCGCCAAGTTCCAGAATAACATCCTCCGAGGTAATTTTAGAAAGGCCTGCTATCTTTTCAGCAGTAGATGGATCAGATAAAAAATTCTGACCAAACTGCTTTTTAGGATGCAGATCATAGGCTGCAAGAAGTGTTCTTGGTGATGTCATGATATTACGAACTCTTCATGTTGGCTCAGATTGCGACATTCTTGAGCGTATTTTTTTAAAAACATTGTATGTGATTAAATAGCCGGCAATCCCTGGTAAAAGTCCTATTATGATTCCGCCGGTTATCATGGCGAATGCCACGGTCCATCCCATGTTTATAAGTTTTGAAATCGACAATGAATCCGGGGCAATGGAGATTGAATAACCGAGGATAAATGTTCCCAGTTTGTAACTCCCGATATAAAAAAATGGTATCGCAGGGGCGGCAAGCCACGATCCAATTATAGCGGCTGCTTTGCTGCCGCGAAAAATAAAGGCAAGGGCTATTGCTAAAAAGGTTTGGAATGGAAATGTCGGTGTTGCGCAAACAAAGATGCCGAGCCCCATTCCCATGGCAATATTATGGGGGTTACCCTGAAGCTGTTTAAAGCGGGTGATAACCTGCCGGATATTTTCTTTAAACCTCATACCCCATTGCCATATTTTACCCAAGTTATTTTCTTTCATAAACTTAAAAACTAACATGGTTTCTTATTATTTTCAATGAATCATTTTTTGATTTTACTCTCTTCTCAGGTTGAGATAAGACTGCTTGACTTTTCCCGCATTATTAAGTAGTTATTGAACTGCTTTTTTGCAAAACCGTCAACCACTATAAGGAGGTTCTTATGAATAAAAAAAAGAGTAAACAGGTAAGTTTCGATGCAATGGTTAAATTTTTCATGCGGCAGTATGATGTCCCGACAAAAAGGGATATAAACAATCTTATGGCCAGGCTTGACGGTCTGGAGAAGTTAATTAAAGCTATAGCCCGTCCAGCCAAAAGCGGACATGTTTCCAGTAAAGGCAAAGCCTTGTCCGGCAAATCTTCTGTCACAGCGTCAGATATTGTCTTGAATATTATAAAGACATGCAGAAACGGAGCAGGTTTTGCCCAGATCCAGGCCCAGACAGGCTTTGGCGAGAAAAAACTTCGCAATATTATTTTCCGATTAAATAATATAAATAATATTAAACGCAAGAGTCGCGGCATTTATATTAGCTCTTAACGGGCTGGCATTAGCTCTTAACGGGCTGGTTTATAATCTGAGGTCCCAATCTGAGATAGTCAACTTAAAAGGCAGTGTATATGAATGAAATTTTGGATCAAAACAACCCCGGGCTAAAACAGGGCGACAATATGTCCGGTTATTTTATTAAGAAAGTTGCAAGGCTTGAGGAAATAAATTCGGTTTTTTATGAGCTTGAGCATACCCTTACAGGCACCAGGCATATCCATATCAGTAAAAATGACGAAGAAAACACATTCGGCGTAGCTTTTAAGACTGTTCCGGTTGATTCAACCGGTGTCGCGCATATTCTGGAACATACTGTTTTATGCGGTTCAAGCAGATTTCCTGTACGCGATCCGTTTTTTTCCATGTTAAAGAGAAGTTTGAGCACATTCATGAACGCCTTTACCTCATCGGACTGGACCATGTATCCTTTTTCCACCCAGAACAGGAAAGACTTTTACAACCTTATGGATGTTTATCTTGACGCGGCATTTTTTCCAAAAATAGATAAGCTCAGCTTCAAGCAGGAGGGCCATCGCCTGGAAATCGAAGATGATTTAAAAGATGACGGTTCCATGAAGCTTGTTTATAAAGGTGTTGTATATAACGAGATGAAGGGCGCCATGTCATCGCCGGATCAGGTGCTGATGCGATTTCTTTTAAAAGCCCTCTACCCGGACACAACATACAGCCACAACTCAGGCGGAGACCCTGTTGTAATTCCAGGTTTGACATATGATCAATTAAAGGTTTTTCACAGTCGGCATTATCATCCAAGCAACTCTTTTTTTTATACATACGGGGATATGCCGTTAAAGGAGCATCTTAATTTCATACAGGAAAAAATCTTAAAAAAATTTGAGCGGATCGATCCCAAAACCGATGTTCTTTCTCAACCCCGCTGGAACAAGCCCAGAAAGATAATAAATAAATATCCGCTTGGAGACAACGAAGATCCATCAAAAAAATGCCAGGTTTGCGTGGCGTGGCTGACCGCGGATATCAAGGATTTTTTTGAAATTCTGGCCCTTATACTGCTTGAGCAGATTCTTCTCGGAAATTCAGCCTCTCCCTTGCGCAAAGCATTGATAGATTCGGAGCTTGGAACCGATCTATCCGACGGGACAGGTTTTCATGCCGATAACAGGGACACCATGTTCGTATGCGGGCTCAAAGATGTGGAGGCGTCTTCCGCAGGAAAAATTGAAACCATTGTTTTTGATACCTTAAAAAGCCTTGTTGATAAAGGTGTTGACAAAACATTGATCGAGTCGGCCATCCATCAGATAGAATTTCATCGCAAGGAAGTAACAAACACACCATATCCATACGGCATAAAACTGCTTTTAACCATTTCAGAATGCTGGTTTCACGGTGGCGATCCTGAAAGAATTTTACAGCTTGACGCGGATCTTGACAGGCTTAAAAAAGAGCTTTCCGTGGGCTCATTTTTTGAAAACAGAATAAAAAGCTATTTTCTGGATAATTTCCACAGGGTGCTTTTTACGCTGGCTCCTGATCAATTGATGGAGCGTAAAGAAAACAACAGGGTTGCGGCGGAACTTGATGGTGTCAGTGCCTCATTGAGCGGATCCGATATAACAAAAATACAGGAGGATGCTAAAACTTTAAGGCAACTCCAGGAAAGCATAGAGGATGTTTCCTGCCTTCCCACACTTGAGCTTGAAGATATTCCTCCATCTGTTAAAAGCGTAAAGGAGACAACCGGGTACAATGTAGCGGCTGCGTGCTATAATCAACCAACCTCCGGCATCTTTTACTTTGAGGCGGCTGTAGGAGCCGGATCTTTCAGAAAACAGTTGATTCCACTTATCCCTTTTTTCTGCTTTGCTCTTCCTGGAATAGGAACAGCCGTACATGATTATACGGAAATGGCGCAGCTCATTGATGCATATACAGGCGGCATCGGGTTGTCTTCTCATTCCTGCACCAGTTTTGAAGAAAAGGGCCTTTGTTTGCCGTTTATCTCCTTTGGCGGAAAATGCCTTGTCAGAAATCAGAGCAGGATGTTTGAAATTATTCAGGAGCTTTTATGCAAACTGGATTTTTCAGATTTTGTCCGCTTAAAGAGCCTTTTGTATGAATACAGGGCTGACTTGGAATCAATGGTCGTGCAAAATGGGCATATGCTGGCAATGTCGCTTGCTTCGAGAAACCTATCAACCACCTGCGCACTCAGCGAAATATGGCATGGCATTCATCATCTGCAAACCATAAAGGGCTTAACCGATGATCTTACGGAAGATAAACTAAAGTCCATATCCGGCGATTTATTATCAATCGGCAAAAACCTTTTTATGCGAAGCAATTTTAAAATGGCGCTGATCGGCGAAGACCGTCCCCTGTCAACAGCATCTTCCCTGGCAACATCTGTGCAAAACAATCTGGAAGATGGGCAGACAAACGGTTTTGCGAGCCCGGAAATCGAATTTGATGATAAAATTATCATGGAAGGCTGGAGCACATCTTCCGCGGTTTCATTTGTGGCCCAGGCATTTAAGACAGTGCGGATGGGGCATGAAGATGCTCCTGCCTTATCTGTTATAAGTAAAATGCTTCGCTCAATGTATCTTCATCGTGAGATTCGGGAAAAAGGCGGAGCATACGGCGGATTCGCGATATATAATTCCGAGGACGGCATATTTAATTTCGGCTCTTACAGGGATCCACACATATCTGCTACCCTTAAGGTGTACGATGGCGCTGTAGATTTCATAAATTCCGGCCACTTTGTTGACGAAGATGTCAAGGAAGCTATTTTGCAGGTATGTTCCGGAATCGACAGGCCCGATCCACCGGCGGTAGCGGCTCAAAAGGCATTTTACAGAAAAATTGTTTCATTATCGGATGAGGCACGCAAGGCTTTTAAAGAGAGGCTTCTTTCGTTAACCAGAAATAAGGTCGTAGAGGTTGCTGAAAAATATTTTGATCCAAACAAGAGCGAGCGCTCTGTGGCGGTTATATCCGGCGAGCAGAAATTAAAGGAGGCAAATGAAAAATTGCCTGATCACAGTCAGCTAAGGCTTTACAGGATTTAGGCCTTTCCAAACACACCCCGCGCGCACCATGTGAGAGAAGGAAAATGAAGATAGCCAACAAAATAAGCCTCTCATTCTTTACAGCCGTGTTGATACTTGCGGGCATTATAATGCCGATTGTCTATTATATAGCCAGTAATGATATGAAAGGTGCCATATTCGCGCACCTGGACACAACAGCCCGCACAAGAGCAAACCATATAAAAACATTTTTAAAGATGGAAAAAAACTCTGTGATACAGTTGTCACAGGACATGATTTTTGAGAACCTGTTGAGCGCGAATAAACAGGATCCGGATTATACAGATAAAGTCGATATTGTTATAACGAGACTAAGCAGAGCAGAAAAAGCAGGTGAATCTATCCATGAAGTTTTTGTTTTAAATGAAAAAGGCATAGCTGTTGCCTCCAGCGATAGGCGCAAAATCGGTTTAGACAGAAGCTCTGATCCTTATTTTTTAGACGCAAGATCAAGGGCTTATATTAAAGATGCTTACTATTCTAAAATAACAGGGGCGCCGTCGTTTGCTTTTTCAGCTCCAATTATAAACATAGAAACAAAAAAGTTTTTGGGAGTAGTTGTTGCCAGGCTTAGCCTGAATGAACTTAATAAAATAACCACCGATAGAACCGGTCTCGGCAAAACAGGAGAGGTCTATCTGATAAACAAACAGGGTCTGATGATAACCCCTTCCAGGTTTGCGAAAGATAGCTTTCTCAAATTAAAGGTTGATACCATAAACACAAGAAAATATTTTGAGGATGTAAAAAATTTCGCCTCTGAGTTACATGGACGAGATTCTTTTATATTTGCCGATTACAGAGGCGTCAAGGTTCTTGGAATACACGACCACATATCAGAAATGCAATGGGGCCTTATGGCGGAAATTGATGCGTCTGAAGCGCTTGCTCCCCTGATTAAACTAAAAGCCGTTTTTATTATTACAATGTTTTTTACTCTGATAACAGCGTGGATTATAGGCGCTTTTCTTTCAAGAGTTATAACCAGGCCGATCCTCAAGCTGCGTAAAGGAGCCGAGATAATAGGTCAGGGGAATCTGGACTACAAGATAGCTATAGATACAAAGGATGAGATCGGTCAACTCTCTCAGGCATTTAACAATATGACTGAGGATTTGAAAAACAGTACAACATCCATAGAAGAACTTAATAAAGAGATCGCTGTTCGCAGGCAGGTCGAAGAAGAGCTGCAAAAGGCCAAGAAAGAGGCTGAGGATGCAAACCGCGCCAAAAGCTCCTTTCTTGCCACCATGAGTCATGAAATCAGGACACCGATGAATGCGGTTATCGGCATGGCTGATCTTCTTTCAGATACCCCGCTTACGGATATGCAGGAGGAGTATCTGGAGATGCTTACTGTTTCAGCAAACAATCTTTTAAATGTAATAAATGATATCCTTGATATGTCCAAGATTGAAGCCGGTCATCTTGAAATCGAGAAAACAGAGTTTGATCTAAGGGATGTTGTAGAGTTGATAGGCCTTGGCTTGGGAGCCAAGGCCTCCAAAAAAGGTCTTGAGCTGTTATGCAGGATAGAATCCGATGTGCCGCGATATATAATCGGTGATTCAACAAGATTACACCAGATTCTTATTAATCTTGCAGGCAACTCAATAAAATTTACTGAAAAAGGGGAAATACTCGTAAACGTAGAGATACTTGAAAGAGATGGTGATGACATGGTCCTTCATTTCAGCGTGAAGGATACAGGTATTGGCATTCCAAGGGAAAGACTGTCAAAGATATTTGAAAGCTTTACACAGGCAGACTCCTCTACCACGCGAAAATACGGCGGTACAGGGCTCGGCCTTACTATTTCAAAACAACTGGTCGAAAAAATGGAAGGTAAAATCTGGGTTGAAAGCGAAATTGGGAAGGGGAGTACTTTTCATTTTACAATCCGCTCCATGGCGATTGAAAGACCGGAAGAGAAAAAAGAAGAGATTGTTCCAAAGGAGGTAGAGCATCTTAGAGTTTTAATTATAGATGATAATGCTACAAATCGTCTGATTTTGAGGGAGACAATTTCTGCCTGGGGGCTTTTGCCCGCGGAAGCCAAAGATGGTCCCTCTGCTTTAAAGGCATTAGAGCTGGCAAGACAAAAAGGTTATCCTTATCAGCTTATCCTTCTGGATAAAAATATGCCGGAAATGGATGGATTTGAAACAGCGGAAAAGACAAGACAATTGCCTGGATATGCCGACATATCCATCATCCTTCTGACTTCAAGTGAAGAGAAAGGTGATAGAACAAGAGCAAAAGAACTTGGGATTTCGAATGTTTTGCTGAAACCTGTAACACGTTCAAAACTTTACAATTCTATTTTGAATGTATTGAGCATAAATAAAAAAGAGGTGCCGGAAAAGCAGAAAATTGAATTTGCGCTTAAAGGCAAGCCATTAAGAATTCTTCTGGCTGAGGATAATATAATAAATCAAAAGGTTGCAACAAGAATCCTTGAAAAACAGGGCTGGCAGGTATTTATTGCCAACAACGGCAAAGAGGTTGTTGAAATTTCCGCGAAGAGCGAATTTGACCTGATTCTCATGGATGTCCAGATGCCGGAGATGGACGGGCTTGAGGCAACAACCCGGATAAGAAAGAGAGAAGAGGGAACAGACAGGCATATTCCGATTATAGCTCTTACCGCTCATGCCTTTGAGGAGGATAAAAAAAGATGCCTTGCCGCGGGGATGGACAGATATGCCACAAAACCGATCAAGATTCAGGAGCTTTTTGCGACAATAGAAGAGATTTTGAAGGAGGCTTAGTTTATGGATAGCGCAGTAAAACCTTTGATCCTGTGTGTTGACGACGATGAGGTTACGCGAAGGTTGCTGGAACGTCTGCTTGAGAATGCAGGTTTTGATACGCTCACAGCAAAAAACGGCGAAGAGGCTCTTGTTAAAGTCAACAAGAGGAAGCCTGATATTATCCTGTTAGACATTATGATGCCGGAGATGGATGGTTACGAGGTCTGCTCGAGATTGCAGGAAAATAATGAAACTTCTTATATTCCTGTAATATTTGTTACCGCTCTTGGAGATAAGCAGGACAAGGCAAAGGCATTTTCCGTGGGTGCTGCAGACTATATTGTGAAACCGATTAAAAAAGATGACCTTATGCAGAAGATCCGTAAACATATAAAGACGGATATACAGTGGAAAGAACTAAAGGAAGATACAAGAACATGGTATGAAAGGTTGCTGCCGTCTGAATTTATTCAATTCAAGGAATTTCTTTTTGCACAAATAGGCCTGGATCCTGAAAAAAGGTACAAATTTTCCAGTATTTCACCACAAAAGATCTATTCTATATCCAAGGCTGCGGGAATTAATAACAGCAGGATCGCTCAATATATTGCAGAGTTTCTCAAACTCCCATATATTTTTTATGTCAACCATGATGATATCCGGCTGGGTGTGCTTCCAACAACATATTGCAGGTCGAACCATGTTGTGCCTGTAAGCGATGTATCCGGGAAAGATGCCTTTGTGCTCAGCAACCCTTTTGACTGGGACCTCATGGACAATTTGATTAAATTGTCCGGTCTTGATAAAAGATCCGGTCTCATGATAACGGAACCCGACAATATTGACCTGTTGTTTGAACATGGCGAACCAATACAACCAATAACAATTCCTACGGTTAAAGAAATACAGAAAGCCGCAAAGCTTTCGGAATCGGAGATAAAAGAAAAACCGGTTATCCATATTTCCAATATACTTCTTGACAGGGCGGCAAAAGAAAGGGCCAGCGACATTCATATAGAACCCAAGGAGGTCGATACCGTGGTCCGTTTCCGGATCGATGGGGATTTAAAAGACATCCTTAATCTAAAGAAGGAGACAGGCGTTAAACTAATATCCCGTTACAAGGTAATCGGGGGTCTTGACATAGCGGAAAAAAGGAGGCCGCAGGACGGGGCATTTGCTGCAGTAATAGATAAGCAGACATTCAACTTCAGAGTATCCACTACTTCCACTCCAAACGGCGAAAGCCTTGTTATGCGGATGCTTAATCCATACGCTAAGCCAAAAGCTTTAACCGAACTCGGCATGACAGAGAGGCAGGTTGACACACTGGTTGCCTGTGCCAATCGAAATACAGGACTGATCCTGATGGTGGGCGGCACAGGGTCAGGGAAGACTACAACGGTTTACAGCCTTTTAAGCAGGATAGACACCCAAATAAGGAGCCTCATGTCTATTGAAGATCCTGTTGAATACCGCATACCATTAGCCAATCAACAGCAGGTAAATGAAAAAGCGGGCGTTACATTTGATGCTCTTTTAAAGGCTTCGGTCAGGCAGGATCCTGACATACTCTACATGGGAGAGATAAGGGATAACTATTCTGCAAAAATGGCTGTTAACTTTGCAAGCACGGGACATCTGACCATTACGACTCTGCATACATCAAACGCCACTACCGCTATTTTTAGGATGGAGAGACTGGGAGTTGACAGGGGAACAATGGCAGATACCATCCTTGCTGTTGTGGCCCAGGGATTGTTAAAAAAACTATGTCAACATTGCAAAGAGGTGGTGTTGATCTCAGAGAAAGAGACGGAAATGCTGTCCCCCTTTACAGACGATATCCCATCTAAGGTTGCACATCCCGTGGGTTGTCCAAAATGCAATAACACAGGCTATTATGGACGTGAAGCCTTCTATGAAGTTCTCTCCTTTGACCCGAAAATTTCTGAAATGGTACGAGATGGTTTTTCTATTGCCGAAATAAGAGCATTTGCGCATCAACGAGGAGACTATCTGATAACCGATCATGCGCTGGAAAAGATGAGAAATCATATTTTTGCTCCAAAAGATATTTATGATAAGGTGCTGGCGGAAGAGATAGATTTTGGAAAGTTGGTTTTGGAAAAAGACCCGGCAAAGATCACGCAGCCTCCAAAATTAAAAACCAAAGCATCGCCCCTGATCCTTATTGTTGAGGATGACGGTCTGACGCAAAAACTTATTGCCCGTTTGCTTGAAAACCGCGGCTACAGGGTTACAATCGCAGGAGACGGCATAGAAGCTCTTCTTTATCTCGGCAAAGAAGAGTTTGATCTTGTTATCTCTGATGTAAACATGCCTAACCTGGATGGGTTTAAACTGCTTGAGATGATTGGTCAAAAAGGGATCAAAGCGCCTGTAATATTTATGACATCCAGAATCGATCCCGAGGATGAGGCAATGGGATTCAAGCTGGGAGCCATGGACTATATTAAAAAACCGATCCAAAAGGAAATATTGCTGAAGAGGGTTGAAAGAGCGCTTGGAGTTAAATAGTTACTCTTTATCAAGAGACAACCGGAAAAGTAAAAAGGGCTGAGGTGAATATGAACGAAGAAAAGTCCAGGCCGGTATTTGACAGAGATTATGCATTAGAAATAACCGACGGGGATACGGAATTCTTAAAAGAGCTGGCAGACTTGTTTAATGCCGACTATCCTCAGAAATTAGCCGGGATTTCCAGAGCCATGGAAGATAAGGATTTTAAAGTTCTTGATAAAACCGCACACAGCCTGAAAGGGGCATCCGGCAACCTGGGGCTTACACGTGTTTATGAACTTGCTTTTGAGATAGAAAAGATGGGTAAAACGGAAAACATGGAAGGCATAGATAAGATCTATCAAGAGATTGAAGAGGAGCTGGAAAGGTTTAAGGAATTTGCTTCAAGCCAATTGTAAGCAAGTCCTGATTCACCATCAAAAAAATAAAAAACCTCGTTGATCCTGAGAAATCAGAGTGATAGATTGATTTTAGACTGGGCAGAGGTTTGCTATGAACTA
>DATKWZ010000043.1 GCA_035529315.1 Anaerolineae bacterium | reverse complement strand
ACTCTTAATCAGTAGGTTGTTGGTTCGATTCCAACACGGCCCACCAGAAATCCTTGCTCTGGGATAATGCCGGGGCTTAATATCCAAAAGGGGGTTAAATGAGAAGATACGAAACAATAGTTATTATCGATCCTGATCTTTCTAATGAACAAAGACTGCCTGTTTTTGAAAAAACAAAAGGCTTGATCATCCAGCAGGGGGGTTTTCTTGTAGTCGTTGATGAATGGGGGGATAAGCGACTTGCCTATGAAATCAAAAAAAAGTCGCGCGGATATTATGTTCGTTTAGATTTTTGCGGGACAGGAGCTCTTGTGAGTGAAATCGAGCGATTTTTCCGGATTGATGACAGTGTCCTGAAGTATATGACGGTTTTGCTTGACAAGGATGCCGATGTTGAAAGAATAAAGAAACAGCTGGCTGAGGCTGAGGCAGCCAAGGAGCAGACCGCTCAAGACAAAGCAGCTTCCGATGATAAACCAGCTGCTGCCACGAAGGAGAAATTTAATGATTCTGCGCCGGAAGATAAGCAAGATCAACCCGAAATCAGCGAATCTCAAGTAGTAGAAGGCAAAACAATGCAGATTGAAACTAATGAGGAGGAGAAGTAAAATGGCTGCTGGTTTCAAACCCCAAAGAGGAAATAGCGATGTCAGAAATAAAACTGATGCTAAAAAAAGAGTATATAATCGCCGTAAAATTTGCCGTTTTTGTGCAGACACCAGTCTGACAATAGATTATAAGGACCCCAAATCGCTCAGGTATTTTGTAACAGAGCGCGGCAAGATTATTCCGCGGCGAATATCCGGAACCTGTGCGAAACATCAGCGTGTCCTTATGCATGCAATCAAGCGTGCCCGTACAATCGCTCTTCTGCCTTACGTCGGCACTGTGGGCTATATTTAGAAATATTGCCACAGTCTGTTTCAAGGAGAAAGTGATAGTGCCTCAAACCATTCAAGGGAATGTCTTGATCGATATAGCAAAAGGAATTGCGATTACAACGCTTATCTTTGCAGCATCGATTTATTTGCCGGTAGCAGGTTTATTCTGTTCTTTGCTTATTCCCCTGCCGATTTTTTTTTATCGTTCAAAGCTTGGCAGAACAACCGGCGCCATGGTGCTTGTCGCGTCAACCATTATGATGATTTTCGTGGTCGGCGCCATGTCGATCGACATGTTTTTCTTTATAGAACTGTTACTGCTTGGTTTTGTTCTGGGTGAACTTATTGAAGTTAACCTTTCTATTGAAAAGACTGTTTTATATGCATGCGCTTTGGTATTGTCTGCAGGGGTTCTTGGTTTATTTTTTTACAGCAATATTTCTAATGTCGGGATTATTGCCTTTATATCGGAATATGTGGCAAAGAATCTAAGGTTGACAATTGCTTTGTATGAAAAGATGGGGATGCCTGAGGAAAACATCCGCCTTTTTTCAGAATCACTTGAAAACATACAGTATGTTCTATTGAGAATTATTCCTGCCATGGTAGTGGTTTCAAGCTTTTTTATGGCATGGGCGACTCTGCTTATTGTAAAGCCGATTCTAAAATTCAGAGGTCTTTTTTATCCGGATTTTGGTTTTCTGAATTTATGGAAAGTTCCGGATCCTTTTGTTTGGGGCGCCATATGCTGTGGGTTGATGCTGATTTTACCTGAGAGAGGCATAAAGATGGTTGGCTTAAACGGGCTGATCATTATGATGGCGATATATTTTTTTCAGGGCGTGGCTGTTGTTTCGTTCTTTTTTGAAAAAAAACACTTTTCATCTATATTAAAGTTTTTTTTATACAGCCTTATCGCGATTCAGCAGGTTATAGCGCTTATTATTATAGGAATTGGTTTTTCCGATATCTGGTTGAATTACAGAAAATTGGGAATCAAGCAGGAAGAGTGATTAAATATTTTTTATTAATATATTAGCAGGGGTAGCATATGAAGTTAATTTTAAAGGAAACAATAGAGTCATTAGGAATAATCGGCAGCGAGGTAACAGTGGCGGACGGTTATGCCAGAAACTATCTTTTGCCGCAGAAAAAGGCTGTGTCGGCGACTTCTCAAAACCGTAAGATGATGGAGAAGGAAAAGGCTAAATTTGAATTGCAGATTGCCAAGGAAAAGGGGTTTGCCGAAGAGATGTCCAAACAGCTTGAAAATGTTGTATGTAAGATAACCGCAAAGGTTAGCGAAGATGATCGTCTGTACGGTTCTGTTTCTTCGGGCGATATTATTAATGCCCTTGCGAACCAGAATATTATAGTTGAAAAAAGGATGATATTGCTCAAAGAGCCTATTAAAAATATAGGCACATACAAAATACCTGTCCGTGTTTACAAAGGGGTTAAGCCTGAGATAACGGTTGAAATAACGGCTGAACCGCAAAAGTGAGCGTATTCCCCGTAGTCCCGCTTCAGCGGGACGGGGTTAGCGAGCTAATCCAAAAATAGCAAACTTCCTTACGGTCGAAGATTTCCTGCAGCTTGCCGTGGGGAATCTTCAATAAATTTTATAACAGTTCAGCCGCCAGGCAGGTTAATGTCTTTGTGGCTGAACTATTAAAATCAGTTAATGCAGATTAGGCAAATGGCCGATACACGCTTTCAAAGCGAAAAAAATCCTTCCCTTTATAAAATTCCCCCTCAGAATCTTGAGGCGGAAGAATCGATACTCAGCGCAATCCTGATAGACAACAACGCATTTCTTGATGTTGTTGAGATTCTTTCTCCTGAAGATTTCTACAGGTTGGCTCATGGCAAGATCTTTTCAGCAATGCTTGACCTTTTTTCAAAGAGCGAACCTATTGATCTTGTGACACTTGCCAATATTCTCAAAGAGCAGGATTGTCTGGAAAAAATCGGAGGGGCTACATATCTTGCCAGGCTGGTGGACACTGTTCCGGTTGCTGTAAATGCGCGACATTATGCCAGGATAATCCACGACAAGGCATCGCTGAGGCGTCTTATTGAAAAGACAAATGAGATCGCCAAAAAGTGCTTTGAAGACCGTGGCGATGTTGACGAACTAATAGACTTTGCTGAAAGAGCCATTTTTGAAATATCGGAAAATAAGAATAAACAGGCATTTTATCCGATAGGCAAAATTATCAGCAAAAACATCGACACCCTTGAAGAGCGCGAGGGGAACAAGAGTTTACTGACCGGTATTGCGACAGGTTTTACACGTCTTGACAGCCTGACATCGGGTTTGCAGAAATCGGACCTTATAATTCTTGCCGCGCGTCCAAGCATGGGGAAAACCTCTTTAGCGCTGAATATTGCGAGGAATGCAGCG
This sequence comes from Anaerolineae bacterium, assembly GCA_035529315.1. NCBI lineage: Bacteria > Bacillati > Chloroflexota > Anaerolineae > Anaerolineae bacterium. The sequence continues at coordinate 30,951 of DATKWZ010000043.1, read as the reverse complement.
GTAAATGCCAATGTTCCTGTTGCGATATTTTCACTTGAGATGTCTAAGGAACAGCTTTCGATGCGTTTGCTCTGTTCTGAGGCAAGGATTGATTCGCACCGTATAAAGAGCGGTTTTTTCAGCAGGGATGATTGGAACAGGTTGACAGATGCTGCCGGTGTTCTGTCTGAAGCGCCGATTTATATAGACGATTCACCCGACATTTCAGCTACTTCGATAAGAGCCAAGGCGCGCAGATTAAAGATGGACAAAGGGCTTGGTTTAGTCGTTGTAGATTACCTGCAGCTCATGAGAGGTAGAGCTTCAAATGAGCGCAGGGACCTTGAAATTTCAGAGATATCAAGATCATTAAAGGCGCTGGCAAAGGAGGTTGACGTGCCTGTGCTGGCTCTTTCCCAGCTCAACAGAAAGCTGGAGGAACGAAGCGATAAACGGCCGCAGCTTTCTGATTTAAGGGAGTCAGGGGCACTTGAACAGGATGCGGACGTTGTCGCATTTATTTATAGAGACGAAGTGTATAACAAGGATGAAAATAATCCTAACAAGGGTAAGGCGGAAATAATCCTTTCCAAGCAGAGGAACGGACCTATCGGGTGGGCGTCTCTAACCTTTTTAACCTCTTATACCCGGTTTGAAAATCCAGCGTCAGAAAATGATTGTGATATGATGGATTCATGAAGAAGCTTTTCGGAAGTATCAGCGGATTAAAGGCAAGTCAGATCCGCAGCCTTGAAAATTTTTATCGCCGCCGCATACCAGCTGAATTTGTCGTTACATTTGAGATTGCCCGCGAAATAAGTAAACTTTCCCATGAGATACGCCGCCAGATAGGTCTTCTTGTAAACCGTTCCGGCAAGATAGTATTTGTAATTGTAGGGGATTATCATAGGATAGTAATACCTGATATAAGCGAATATCGGGTTGCTCCGGGCCGTCTTAGAGGGCTCAGATGTATACATACGCACCTGAAAAACGACCCCCTTACAAAAGATGATCTAACAGACCTTGCTCTTTTGAGGCTGGACATAATTGCCGCAATTACGATAACAGCAGATGGCCGGCCCAGTCAGGTTCATGTCGGGCATATACTGCCTAAAGGTCAGGAAGGAAAGCAATGCAGGATATTTGCTCCCCTGAATCCCGGTCAACTCGATATAGGCTGTCTTGAGCTTATCAAGGCCATTGAAATAGAACTTGCTCATGCGGGGCATTTATATAAAGCAGGTTCAGGAAAGGAAAGGGCTCTACTGATAAGTGTTACAACCGCCCCCAGGCGTATAGCCATGGATTCCCTGGCAGAGCTTAAAGATCTGGCTCTGTCCAGCGGTATAGATGTGGCAGGCACCGTGCTTCAACAGCGTAAAAGGGTTGATTCAAGATTTCTTATGGGGCCTGGAAAACTTCAGGATATAACTATTTTAATTCTCAAGAATGGAGCAACACTTATTGTTTTCGATCAGGAATTGAATCCATCCCAGATGCGTTCAATTTCGGATAAAATAGATATTAAGATTATCGACCGGACCCAGTTAATTCTCGACATTTTTGCTCAACGCGCTCAAACAAGGGAAGGAAAACTTCAGGTTGAACTTGCGCAACTAAAGTATCTGCTTCCGCGACTTATCGCAAAAAGCACCGCAATGTCGCGTTTGACCGGCGGAATCGGGGGGCGGGGACCTGGTGAGACAAAGCTTGAGATACACAGGAGGCGTGTGCGTGACAGGATTTCGAGTTTGGGGAAAGATCTCCTTTTTGTAAAGAAGCAACGCAAGCAGCAGAAGGCAAAGAGACAGAAAAAAGGTCTTCCTGTTATTTCAATAATCGGATATACTAATGCCGGTAAATCAACCCTTCTTAACACCCTTACAAAAAGCGATGTGCGTGTTGAAGATCGTCTTTTTGCTACTTTAGACCCTTCGAGCAGGCGTTTGAAGTTTCCGAAAGATATCGAGGTAATCATAACCGACACTGTCGGTTTTATTAAAGACCTTCCAAAAGAGCTTATGGTCGCTTTTCGCGCGACATTCGAAGAGCTTGAAACAGCGGATGTTCTTCTCCATGTCATAGATATCAGCAATCCGCGTTTTAAAGATCATATTGAATCTGTTGAAAAAATTCTATGCGAGCTTAATCTGAACAATATTCCCTTAATTCGTGTTCTAAACAAACAGGATGCTGTTGACAGAGAAATGATAGACAGGTATGTCAGGCAGCTTGACGGGATAGCTGTTTCAGCTAATAACGAGTTAACCCTGCCTCCTCTTCTTGAAAAGATGCAGGCTTTAATCAGTGCTTAATTTTTACGAATTCATCAAGGTTGACTTACTGCTATAAATATATATTATATGAATTCATATGGATTTGGAACTTATTAAGAGCATTGGTATTGCCGCCGCTTATAAGGCGGGCAGGGTGGTTAGGTCTCACCTTGGGAGGCTATCTGTAATAAACAAAAAAGGCTCTATTGATCTTGTTACAAAGGCCGATACAGAGTCGGAAAAGGTAATAATTGAGACTATCCTGGCCAAGTTTCCAGATCATACCATACTGGCTGAGGAAGGCGGCCTGAATGATGGTGAGGCTGATTATAAGTGGATCGTCGATCCCCTTGACGGCACGACTAACTTTGCTCATCAATTAGGCTTTTTTTCTATTTCCATAGCTTTTGCCTTAAGGCAGGATATCGTTTTCGGTATTGTATTTAATCCATTAACCGAAGAGCTTTTTGTTGCTACCACACAGGAAGGGGCTACACTAAATGGCAGGCCGATAAGAGTATCAAGCATGGCAGCAGTTTCAGAAAGCTTGCTGGTAACCGGTTTCCCATATGATTTTAAGAAAATACTAAATCCGTTGCTGAAGCGCTTTTCTAATTGCCTGCAAGCTTCTCAAGGCGTAAGGAGGCTTGGCTCGGCTGCTCTTGACCTTTGTTATGTTGCGTGCGGACGATTTGATGGCTTTTGGGAGCAGAATCTGAAGCCATGGGATACAGCAGCCGGCCAGTTGATTGCTGTTGAGGCAGGAGCTGTTGTTACAGATTTTTCAAACAATCCATTTAAGATTGATAAAAAGGAGATACTGGCAACTAACGGCAAAATACACGGTGAGATGCTTGGGTTGCTTTCAGTTGATATATAACGACAAGAAAAGTAAAACACAGGTGTCGGTTTTAACGACATTGTCAGGGATGAATATATGAAAAAAGAAAGAATTTATTGTAATTCTCATTTAGGATGTTTTGGGGATTTCAATATCGAGGATACGATTTGCAGAAAGTATTGTTCAATAAACTTGCGTTGCGCTGTTGAGAGCGAAAATAATATCCGCATGGAAATACTGGAAGATCTTGCTTCTTCGAATAATATGATTATTAAGATGCAATAAAAATATTACCGTTCACGGAACGTTGAAATTAGAAATTGGAAATTTGGCCTTCATGCTTTTGCACTGTTCTTCCCAATTTCTACTTTCCAATTTCAAGTTTCAAGCCGTAAACGTTTACAAAATAACTTAGCGCTAATTGAGATCACCTCAATTAGGATTGTAGTCTAAGTGTTTAGTGGGAAGATCTTGCCGGGGTTTAATATGCCTTTTGGATCAAAGACATTTTTTATATTTTTCATCAGGGTAAGTTCAACATCTCCAATCTCTTTTTTAATATAAGGCGCCTTGGTTATACCTATTCCATGTTCACCGGAAATGGTTCCTCCAAGTTCAAGTGTATAATCAAAAATAGCCTCAACCGCTGTTTCCGCCTTTTCAAGCTCATCCTTGTTTTGTTTATCCAGCATTATATTAAAATGGATATTTCCATCACCTGCATGCCCGAAACTGACCATACAGAGCCCTGTTTCATCCCTTAACATATTTATCTTTTTTACCATATCAGGTATTTTACTTCTTGGAACTACAATATCCTCGTTGATCTTATCCGGTCCATAACGAAACAGAGCAGGAGAAATCGCCTTGCGCGCTTTCCAGATGTTTGCCGCCTCCTCTTTGGTCCTTGCTTTTTCAACCCTTGTTGCACCACGGTTAATGCAAAGTGTTTTTAATTTATCTGCAACTCTGTTTGTCTCATCCTCATTTCCGTCAACCTCTATTAAAAGCAAAGCTTCTGCTTTGACCGGAAGACCTATTTTAAGGTAGTTTTCCACACATCTTATTGAAGCATTATCCATAAATTCCATGGCGCGTGGAATTATGCGGTTTTTTATGATCTCCGATACTGTTTGGGCTGCTGTTTCTATCTTATCAAAAACAGCGATTATTGTTTTTGATACTTCAGGAAGGGGTAAAAGGCGAACTATTATTCTGGTAATTATTCCGAGTGTGCCTTCAGATCCTATTATCAAGCGGGTCAGGTCATATCCTACTACCCCCTTGGCGGTTTGCACACCGGTATTAATAATTTCTCCGCTTGGGAGGACAATTTCGAGGCCGAGCACATAATCCCTGGTTACGCCGTATTTAATTGCGCGGGGACCTCCGGCGCATTCTGCAACATTTCCACCCATGGTTGAAAATTCGGAGCTTGATGGATCCGGGGGATAGAAAAGAGACTCTTTTTCAACAGCCTTATGCAGGTGGCCGGTCACAACGCCCGGTTCCACATGGGCGATCAGATTTTCCTTGTCGATTTTCAGAATACGGTTCAAACGGGTCATTACGATGATGACGCCCCCTCTAACCGCAAGGGATCCACCGGTCATGCCGGAACCGGAACCGCGTGGGATAACAAAGAAGCCGTGTTTATTGGCGAGCTTTAATATGGCAGATATTTCAGAGCTGTTTTTGGGAAATAAAACAGCATCAGGCATATAGGTTCGGGCGGTTGCATCATATGCATAACAGGCCAGGTCCTCTTTTGCCTTGCTGCAATTGGCCGTGCCGACAATATTCTGAAGTTGTTTAAAAATAGTATTAGTCAAAACTCGCTGGATTCTAATTTCTCGCAAAGAAATTTCACCTGCTTTTTCATAGGTCTGTTTTCTTTTAATCCCTTTTCAACAATACCAATTGAATGGAGAGCTGTGGCATGATATCGATTAAAACTTTTTCCTATAGTCTGAAGGGGTGAATCAGTATACATCCGGGACAGGTATATTGCTATCTGCCTTGGCTGAACAATATTTTGCTTGCGGGAGCTTGAAACAATATCCTTTATTGAAATATTATATTGTTTGCATACAAGTTTTTTAATTATATCTATAGTAATATTAGTTCGTTGACTGGCTATATTTTTTACTATGCTTTCCGCAAGATTCAGGTCAATAGGCGTTCCAAGAAGTGATGACTTTGCAGTGATTCCGATAAGGCCGCTTTCAAGTTGTCTAACATTCTCAGTGAGTTCGCTGGCTAAATAATGGATTATATCTTTGGAAACATAATATCCGTTATTCATTATTTTTTTTTGCAGAATTCTAACCCTTGTCCTGAAACCAGGAGGATCAATATTTGAAATAATACCGGATGACAGGCTTGATCTCAATTTGTCGTTTAGTTTTGGAATTTCAGATGGGAGGTAGCAACTTGAAAAAATTATTTTCTTGTTTGTTTCAAGCAGATTGTCAAGGGTTAATGCCAGCTCAACCTGAGTGCGCTGCTTGCCGCTTAAGTAATGGACATCCTCAATAAGTAATACATCGCAGTTATTTCTGAATTTATTTTTAAACTGGTCGATTGAATCATGCCGAAAAGCATGAATCATCTGATTTGTAAAGTCTTCGGCCGTAATATAATAGACATATTCTGAGGGTTTTTCGGACAGGATATGATGTCCGATAGCCTGGATAAGATGACTTTTTCCCATGCCTGTTTTTGATAAAAGAAACAGGGAGTTTTGGTTTGAATTATTTCTTGAAGCAAGTGAGAGCGATGCTGAATAAGCAAAGTCGCTGTTGCTGCCTACTACAAATTTGTCAAATGTAAAATCTTTTCGTAAAAAATGTCCTCCGCATGCATGTGCGTTAATATTTGGAAGGCACATTTGAGGTTCATGATCTGTTTCCCCCTTCGAAACACCCTTGTTTCCGGAAACTTCAATAATAAATTTACATCCATTGCCTGATACTTTGTGTAGTTCAGACTTAATTAGTGTACTATAATTATCAAGGACCCGTTTTTTTGAAAAAGCATTTGGGCATGTTAGGACAATAGAATCATTATCCGATTTTGAATAAGCAAGGGGTTCAATCCACATCCTGAAACTTTGCCCTTGAATCTGTTTCTTGATTGAATTTTTAACTTTAATCCAGGTTTGTTCCATAGTGTATTACATTAAAATGACGAGGTTTTAAGGTTCCTTAAACAAGGCAAATTGTTCAATAATTATAAAATCAAACGGTTTTTGCAGGATTCTTTCGGGATAGTAAATGGTTTTACAATAAGGTTTCGCTGTATTTAAGCCAGGGGTTGTTCGATGTCAAACCTGATGTAAATGATTTTAGAATTATTTGCAAATAGGTTATTAACAATTTATATCTATCGGATATTTATATATATATTATGGTCAAACCGGCAACTCTTTCTAAATACAACCTTTTTTGAACGAGCAATTTTACTAAGCATTTTATGCATATCCGTAGTTATTAACATAAATCTCAAAACAACGTTTTCTCCTAAAATCTTAAATATCCTTTGATTAGCTCTTATTTTCAAAAAAAATATCCAGGCGAAAATTGATAAACTCGTAGAAAGTTTCATATACAAGGCATAGTGATTTTTTAGAATCAAAGGCATACATGTAGCATATTGAAAGTCTGAAAAATACTACAACGCAATAGACGAGACTTTTTACAATGCCATCAAAATTAATTATTTGCCGGATCGCCACAGCCGCAAGGCGCACTGTATGACGCTGGACCAAACCACCACCGCAACTCCTGATATTCTCCTGCGAAAGTTGCGATAACACAACATCCTTAGCATGTTGCGGTGGGTTTCAGTCGGATAATCTGTTCCCGCAGTTTGAGCAGAATTTGTTCTTTTCCTGTATTGGCTCATTGCAATTCAGGCAACATTTACAGGGGGGAGCAAGCTCCATGAGAAGCTGCCCCTTTATCACAGGGACCATCTTTTTATCCGCCTTGTAATCGGCAAATACCGGAACTTGCTTAACAACACCGATTACAGGAGAATTTATAGAGTATTCGACCTTCATTAGAGAAAGGTTCAATATCTCTTCACCTTCTTGCACGGCATCGCCTGCCTTTTTGTGAACAAGCCATAGATCTGCATCAAATGGGGCGCCGATGTGATATGGATTATTTTCATCAGCCATTTCCATTCCCTTTTTCTCCGCGGCTCTTTTTTTAACCTGTATTTCTTCAACAAAGACTTCGTGATCGAGCTTGTAGCGTATTCTTCTTGTGCCGTTTTTGCTTATCTGGCCTAAACGCACAACCTCTATGTCATGTATTTTCCCATCAGAGGTGCGAAATTCCCGTTCAATGTTCAGTTCAAGACCTTCAAACCAGATATCATCAGGAAGCGCATTGGGATCGCCGTACTTTTCCAGATTTTTGATGAGCGTTAAAGCATCTCCCGGATGATTGAGATAATTAACCAGCTCTTGTTCCGTTGGTTTTCTTTTGATATGTCCGGCCAGTTCCGCCTTTACGTTATCCATATTAACCTGGGGAAGAAAATTAAGAGGGCTTTCTTCGGTTCTGCCATCAACAGCCTCTTTCCATTTATTTCCGAATACCGATTCATAAATCCATTGTTTTGGCCACCCAAGAGGAAGTTTGCCGAATTTTCCTAACAGAAGATTTTTTAAAGCGTCATTTGCATGGATAAACAATATGTTGCGATCTTTTCTGGTTTGCTCATCCAGTTTATCTTCTTCAACAGTGGTTACCTTGTTTAACAGGTTGATAATTCTTTGCACTTCCGTCATTCCGCCCCGTTCATAAGCCTTTACAACCATCATGTATCCATTAGTCCAGGTTATTTGGGAGCCTGGAGTAACATCGTGGTACCTGATAAGTTTTCGATGGAGCTCGAGAACTAAAAGAATGCTGGGCAGCAGAAACGCATATCCCTGTTTTAAGGCGCCTTCCTGGCTGCTTGAAGTGGCCCCGCCTGGAAGTCCGTGCAGCGTAACATCGTGATCAATCCCAAGAAATGTGGGGCTGCAGTAATGATCGTATATCGGCATAATCTGTTTTAGAACAAATGCGGTTTCTCTGATTTTTTCTTTATCAAGCCGGGTCTTTAAGCCAAGCTCTCCTTCAATATATGCCAGCACCGGCATTACCGCTGTCTGGCCGTAGAATCTTACGCTGGGACCGTCGGCAACATCAAGGATTTTTGCTCCTGCCTGAGCGGCAGCGCCTAACGCAGGCACGGCAAGACCGTCTGTTGCATGGCGATGATATTGAATAATTAAATCAGGATATTTATCAAGCATGGCTGAAATCAGACTTTTGATAAATCGCGGCGGGCACACGCCGGCCATATCTTTAAGGCAGAATATGATTTTTTTAGATGCCTCGTCCTTATTGCATTCTAAAATTCGTCCCACCATTGAAAGGATTTCATCCAGCAGCCCAAGGTAGTGGGAGACATCAAAGCCCTGTGCCCAGCTTAAGCTTACGGCCGGCTGAAAAATACGGTTTTCAGCTTTTAAAACAATTTCGGCAAACGGAGCCATGTTTTCAATATGGTTCAGAAAATCAAAACATCGTATTACATGGTAATGCTTTACGATCATTTCGCCTGTGCGCCTCATGATTTCACGACTCTGGGGAGCATAGCCGAGCACATTTGTTGATCGTATGAGGATAAGTTTTTGCGTGTTTGGCGCAAATTCGTTCCAGTTCGCCGCCTCAGCCCACGGGTCTGTCATGCATCCTAACATGGCGACATGGTAATGGGCTCCGCCGCCGTTTTCGATGGATGCATATCCGCACCTGTCAATTAATGGCCCGACAAGACGATCGTCAAAGAGACGAAATCGATTGCCGGTTTCCGACTGGGTTATATCCCTTGGGGTCGTATTGCAGAATTCCACATATTCAGAATTTCGTAAAAAATTCAGAGTGTTGTCCCTATGGTCGTTGGGATTAAAAGGCGGCTGATAGGAATGGTCATTGGTTGCCTTTTTTGCCAAAGTTGAAACATCCACAGACATTGGGCCGACCTTGGAATCGCCGAATTTCCGGTAAGACCCAAGCCCGACATATGGATTAAATCCCCTGGCGGTAGTTTCAGCCATCAAACCGGCAAGTCGGATTTCTTCAGGTATGATTTCCACGTAAGACATCAGCTCAGGCGTATTATCGATGAATTTTGTAACAATTTCGCCTGTCATGAATTTTGGATGTGAGACAACCTTTTTATGAAACGGAATAGTGGTTTTCAAGCCGCCTACAAAGTATTCAGACAAAGCCCGCTTCATGGTTGCCACTGTCTTTTCCCATGTGGCTCCATACGCCATGAGGAGAGCTCCCAGCGAGTCATAGAGCTTGGGGAACTCGTATCCGTAAAAGACGCATGAATCGAGCCTTATCCCTTCGCCGCCTGGAGAAAGATACCTGGTTATTTCACCTGCGTTTGGACGGAAATTGTTTTGGGGATCCTCAAAATTTATTCGGCATTGCATGGCAAATCCCCTGGGGCTCATCTCTTCCTGCTTCAGGCTCAGTTTTTCACCAAAAGATATTCGTATCATTTCTTCAACAAGATCCATCCCGTAAAGTATTTCCGTGATCCCGTGTTCAACCTGAAGCCTGGTGTTTGCCTCAATAAAGTAGTAATTTTGTTTTTCATCCACTAAAAATTCAAATGTTCCAATAGAATCATATCCTGCGGCGGATATAATCTTTAAAGTAGCATTTTTAAGAGTTTTTCTTAATTCACTGGTCATCCCTTTCCAGGGAGAGGGTGTGATTTCCAGTAATTTTTGATTTTTTCTTTGCGTGGAACAGTCCCGCTCATCCAGTACCACTGCATTGCCGAATGAATCGCAGATGGCCTGTATTTCCATGTGCCTGACCGATGGAAGAAATTTTTCAATATATAAATTCGGGTTGCCGAAACTCGCCTCTGCAATGGTTGAGGCTTTTTGGAAATGCGTTTCAAGCTCTTCAGGAGATTCAATAATTACAATTCCTCTTCCGCCGCCGCCGCCTTCACTTTTTATCATTACCGGATAGCCGATTTCCCGTGCGATCTGTTTTGCTTCTTCAAGGGTTACCGAGCTGTCGGAACCTGGAATGACCGGCACGGAAACAGAGTTTGCGATCTTTCTGGCCGTGACCTTGTTGCCGAGTTTTTTCATTGGAGCTTCTGAAGGGCCGATGAAGATGATTTTGTTTTCCTTGCAAAGGGATGGGAACCGGTTGTTTTCCGCGGCAAAACCCCATCCAGGGTGAAGTGCTTTAACATCATGCTGCAGTGCAAGGCGAACGATCTCCTCTAAATCTAAATATCCTTTTTCCGTCCGTATAGTGTAAGCCTTGTCTGCCTTGGATACGTGAGGAGCGGTTTTATCCTCCTCTGTGGCAAACGCTACATATATGCCTCCCATTTCTCTTATGGTACGTCCTATACGAAGAGCCGGAACTCCCCGGTTGGCTACCCCTATCCTTAGTTTTTCAATCGGTGAACTCATTGAAATTTCTCCTTGTTACTTCTTGTATCAGCAGGATTGCGGAACTTCTCAATTAAACATCAATGTTATTAACTCAGGCGATTTTATTGTTAAATTAAACATAACACTTTTTCATAAAAAATCTATATTAAAGATAAGAACTTTTTTTGCAGGGAATTTTCGCTTGAGCACTATCTGTCCGGAATTAATCTAAAACCGAAATTTTTCATTTCGTAAATATAGAGCCCGTCCACTTTTAAAAATCCGTTTGCGACAATACCTGGGACAGGAACGTCCTGAATACCGGTTATCATGGCTTCAACCTCGATTTTTTTATTAACCGGAATAACCTGCCCGCGATAGGTCCAGTTATGCGGCTTTTGAATGATAAGTTCAAAATTGTGGGTGTTGGATAGATGCTTCCAGCGCTTAAGCGCCATGAACTTAATAAGTTGAAGAAATGCTTCTACTCCGAGAGAACCCGGCCATACAGGGTCCTGGTAAAAGTGTGCCTTGAAAAACCATTCATCAGGATCTACATCCTTTATCCCGCGAATAAAACCAAGACCTTTTGGGCCTCCGTCCGGCAGATACAGATCAATTTTATCGATCATGCGGAGCGCCTTTGAAGGCATTGACAAACAGGGCGCTTTGTCAACAACAGAATCATCAGGCGTGAAAGGGGCTTTATCTTCAAGCAGGTATGCACTGCTTTTATTAAATTCATCGGGTGTTGGAATATATGCCCCTTTATCGGCATTACTTAAGCCGACCTGCTGCTTCAGTGCATTATCGGTAAAAAAACCAAAGGAAGTATCCCCCTTGTAAATTATCTTGTTTTGCTTAAGTATCAGAAAATCAAATTCTTCTATGATCATATCGCCTGCTTCAGAGACTTTTTTTGTTCTGGCTTTCATGGTCAGGGTTTTTGTTTCACGCGACACATTGTCGTATAAGACCGCATTTCCGCCAAGGTTTCTGAATTTGAGATCATTTTTGCTTTTAAGGGCGGATCCCATATATGCCGCAAGCCAGCCGCAGGGCTGAAGCGCGATTTCAAGCAAGATGCAAAAAGGCATCAGTCTGCTGTGATCTGATTTAAAATACCATGCATCATAAGGCACATCATACTCGGCTTCTATCCATCCGCCGGGTTTTAAGATCCACGGCTCCGGCTCGATGGAAACTATCCTGTCCATAAACTGATACGGCGGCCCGGGAAGCCTTGCTATACGCCTTTTTTTATCAAACTGTTTATAGGGCTCTCCAAATGCTTCAGAAGGGTTTCCGACTGAAAAGGCAAGCAGCCTTTTTCTGTCAAACAAAACCTGTTTTTCTTTTTTCTTCCAGAATGCCTCTATTTCTTCACCGGTTATACCGGTCATTTTCATGGACATGTCTGTAAACATAACTATATTATGCCCGTCAGCATACATGAGAGCGTCGGCAATTACATAAGGTTCAGGATTATATCCGATCTCCTTTATTATTATTTCATAAACAACATGTTTTGTATCAGGTGTTACCGGCCCGCGGCATTTTAGTATGCTTTTAACTCCAAGTACCGGTTCATAGCATACGCCGGTTTTTTCTGTAACCCATCCCATGCGCTGGATAAAGACCCTGAGGGTATGCGCGCAGCATTCATACATGAGAGTTCCAGGCATTACCATGTCATCCATGAAATGGCAGGTAAGGAACCAGTCGTCCGGATGTATATCAGCCTCTGCTTTAATCAGTCCAAGCCCGTATCGACCTCCCTCTGGATCAAGATGGATAATGCGGTCTATAAGTTTCATCCGATCTTTCCGATCTTTTTGGCCTTTGTTTATCCCTGGAAGCCTGAGCGGCTCGGCAAGCTCAAGATTGTCAAAAAGAGGGCCGAAACATGCCTTTAGATTTCCGGCCCTCAGAGCATTTACAGCCTCATCATCATATTTTTCAACACATACAGGAACCAGCTCTTTCCATTTGGATGCTCTTTTCCCCTTCAGCGGCCTTGTGTCTTCATCTTTAAGAATAATCCCTCCTGAATTTTTGACCTCCTCTTTGGTGAAGAAACCCGCGCACCCGTCAGACATTGTGATAAGATGTGAAGAGCCGATAAAACCTTTAAAGTTGAAAAAGAAAAGAAATGTTTCACCCTGGCGGACAAACTTTTCAATATTGATTTCATATCTGATTGTGTCTCCGGGCTGCGGCAGACCGCGGTGAAATGTTACAACAGCATCAAGCAGCCTGTATGTTCTTTTACCTTTTACTACAAGATCTATGCCCAGATAAGAGCAAAGAAACAGATCAGCCTGGCCTGCTTCGACCGATATGCATACCGGAGCGCGGCCTCCGTCCAGATACCACGCTTTTGGCAGAACATCATGCTCGGTTACAATGCGGCCTGAGCTCAGAGAACCTTTTTCACCTTTAACTGAAATTATCCTGTCAACAAGCATGAGAGGTTCATCAGGAAGGCGCACCCTTGCATTATATGTATCAACTACTGCGAACTTAGGGCCAAGCACTTTTGCCACAGAGCCTGTAGCGAATTCCAGACACATGTCGCGGGAGAAGAGAGTTGACGGTTGCTCGTTTCTGGTTGCTGATTGTTCTCCGCTCTTTATGTTTCGGGCTGTGAGTAGTTTTGTCTGGAGTTCAAATGCCTGGGCATAGGAGTTTTGCAGGCTGGTTGAAAATTCCAGAAAAGTCTTGTGGGCGTCTGCTGTGGCTTCAATGTTTTTTATTGCGCGCTCTATCTCCGGAGAGGTTTGCGTTTTACTTTTTCTTTCCGGCAGGGCAGGGCAGGGGGCTTTTCCTCCCATGATCAGAGTTATCTTCCTTCCTGCCTCTTTTTTGCCCACATCTTCTTGATCAAAATGCGGGCGCAGGTGAGCGCCTGGTTTTTCTTTTGTATCTTCAAATTCTTCAAGTATAACATGCATGCAGTTGCCGTCTGTTGTCATGCAGCCGACACATGCCATGCGGGGGGTGCCTTCTAAGTCATCTGTCCAGTTTTTTGAATTAGCAGGTATATAAAATATCTCTTTTTGCAGAATATTCTTTTCCCTGTTGCCGGAGCTTTTTAAGGAAGGGATTGTTTTTTGATGCAGGCACAGGCTTGTTTTAATCAGAGAAGCAAGCCCTGCGGCTGCTCCTGCATGCCCTATGTTTGCTTTGACCGATCCTATGGCGCATCTGTTTTTGCGATCTTTAAAAAACTCGCGCAGAGCCTCTGACTCCGCGCTGTCTTCAGCAGGATCACCGCTTCCATGTGTTTCAAAAAAGCTTATTAAAGCCGGAGAAATCCCAGCATCATAAAAGCATTGCTTGAGCGAGAGAATATAAGCATCCTTTGAAGAGTAATCTATTTTATCCTTTCCTTTACTTGCATTTCCTGTCCCTCTTATCACAGAATATATCCTGTCTCCATCCTTTATTGCCCGGTCAAGAGGCTTCAGAACAAGCGCTGCGGCCCCTTCTCCGGGAAGTCTTCCATCTGTTGACCCGTCAAAAGGGCGGACCTCATTATTTCTGGAAAAAGGGCTTATTCTGTCTGCCGTGATAATACTGCGCACATCGCATGCAAGATCTATTGCTCCCACAAGAACAGCATCCATTTCATTTTGCTGCAGGAATCTTACCCCTCTTTCAAGAGCGCCAATGCCTGATGCCTCTTCATCGGAGACAACAAAGCTTGGGCCTCCAAAGCGGAATTCTCTGGCAATCCTGCTTGCTATGATTCCTCCAAGAGCGCCTAATGTCCGCGCGTTTGTCAAGGGCGGGCCATATGAGTCTCTCAATGATTCAAGCCACCTTGCAGTTTCATTATCATCAAGATCAAGGCTGTATCTTTTTTTCCATAACCCGACCAGATTTTGCAGATGCCACCGCAGGTGAAAATTGGTTGCTTCAAAATCAAATCCCATGCCGATAATGGCGCCCATGCGCGGGCGATCCTTTCTAAGCGGAAGACCTGCATCCTTCATGGCATCGGCTGATACCTTCAGCATAAGCAAATGCTGCGGAAGTATATCAGGGATTTCGCTGGGAGGTATGCGAAACTCTCCTGCATTAAGCGAGAGCTTGTCCATAAACCCGCCGTATGCAGCCCGTTTGTCAAGATATGTTTCCGCAACAGCTTCACATCCTTTCCATCTGTGCTCGGGCCTTTTTGTGATTATGGATTTGTCCTTGAAAATAACCTCTTGAAAATCTTTCAATGACTTTAAAGATCCAAAAGCAGCTCCCATTCCCACAATGGCAACAGCGGGGCGGGGAATTTTGAGTTTTGAGTGTTGAATTTTGAGTTTTGAATTGGATGATGGATCCCATTCTTCGAGAAGAAGGTGAGCATTTATTCCACCAAACCCGAATGCGCTTACCGCGGCGCGAAGCGGTTTATGCCTGTCTTTTCTCACCCATTCTTCAGCCTCTGTCTGCACCCTGAAAGGGCTGTTATTAAGCGGACTTTTCTCCGGCGCTCTGTTAAAATTAAGCGAAGGGGGCAGAATTTTGTGTTTTAACGCAAGGATGGTCTTGATCATTCCTGCGGCGCCGGCGCCTGTCAGAAGATGGCCTATCATTGATTTTATTGATCCGATGCGGCATCGGCCGTATGGCCGGTTGTTTCCATCCCACAGGCTTTTAAGGCTTTTAAGTTCCGTGGCGTCCCCAACAGGTGTTCCAGCGCCGTGGCATTCAATGAGGTCTATATCAAATGGAGACCAGCCGGCAGATTTGTAAGCGCTGCGCATGGCGCGAACTTGGCCCTCGGAATCAGGGGCAAGAAGGTTGCCTCTTATATCATTGGAAAGTCCGATGCCGTGGATCAGAGCATGGATATTGTCCCCGTCACGCAAGGCATCATCAAGCCTTTTTAAGACGAGCATTCCAACCCCTTCTCCAACCACGAGACCGTCTGCGGTTTCATCAAAAGGGGCGCACCGGCCTGAAGGGGATAATGCGCGAAGCTGGCTGAAGCCTACCTGGGTATAAAGGCATTCAGGTCTTGAAACACCGCCTGCCAGCATGGCATCAGCGCGAAGAGAATAAAGTTCGTCGCAGGCAAATTTAACTGCGTAAAGAGATGATGCGCATGCAGCGTCAAGGGTATAGGTTCCGCCGCCAAGCCCCAAAGCCTTTGCCAGGATGGCTGCGGGCAGGCTCGTTACCCTGCCTGATATGCATTCTTGTGCTGTAAGAGGCTTTGCTTGAAAATGAGCAGCACCGCCAAAGAGTGTTTCTTCAAATGATCTGCCCAAGATTTTTCTGGTTATTAAAGAAGATGCATCGGTTGGAAGCGCAATCGCGGCAAGAATTGTTCCAATACGTTCTCTGTTTAACGATGATGTCACGCAATCCGACAATGCCTCTCTGCCTGCATGAAGGACCAGGTGATAGAGAGGGTCTAAATCCTTTAAAAGGTTCTTGTTTATGTTAATGCCTGTATGACCCGACTTAATTGATTGAAGTATGTCGGCATCTATCAGACAGCAGCGTTTTGAAAAGGCCTTATCCGGCATTGGATCGGAATTATACATCAAGTCCGGCTCAACTATCCACCTGTCTTTCAATACATCGGAAGTTGAATCGATTTTATTGATAATATTATGCCAGAATATATTAAGGCCAACAGCTTTTGGAAATACACCGGCCATGCCGACAACAGCTATAGGGGGTCGTTTTTTCATCACTATTTTATACTCAATTAATTTGTTTTAGGCAAGAGTCAATAGTATAGGGATTATAGATATTTTACCAGAGCACGAAGCACACGAAGCGAACAAAGGGTCATACAAGATGTTATCTTGACATTTAACCACAAAAAGATTATTTTCTAGACAAGCTAGCCAGAACCGTACAAAATATAATCCTGCGAGGTGATGAAAATGGTAGCAAATTCATGGCAACTTCAGAATGCAAAAAACAAATTCAGCAACCTTGTTGATAAAGCTCAACATAATGGTCCGCAAGTAGTAACCAAACATGGCAAAGCTGCTGTTGTTGTTCTATCAATTGATGAATACAAAAAATTAATAAAACCGAAAACCAACCTGTTGAAATTCTTTCAAAATTCTCCTCTTTCAAAAATTAATTTAGACACAAAAAGAAATAAGGATTTGCCGCGAGATATAGAATTATGAAATACCTCTTAGACACTTGTGTTATTTCAGAATTAATTAAAAAAAATCCAAACAAACAAGTTGTTAAATGGATATCCAAAACAACTGAAACCAATCTATTCATATCTGTTTTAACAATCGGAGAACTCCATAAAGGTATTGAAAAACTTCCTGAAAGCAGTAAGAAAGAAAAACTGCACAAATGGTTGAATTGCGACCTGAAAGAAAGGTTTCAGGACAGGATAATCGATTTTGATCTACAGACAGCAACCATTTGGGGTAAAATTCAGGCTCAGTCAGAATTAGCAGGCAAAACCATGCCTGCAATTGATGGCATGATTGCGGCTACAGGAATTACAAACAATTTTATTATTGTAACACGGAACACATCAGATATGGAAATCAGCGGGGCTTCCATGCTTGATCCATGGTTGCTAAAACACTGACAACGTTTTCGCAGCATATTATTGCCGACAGGTCACTGCAATCCATCGACAAATCAGTAATTCGAGGCGAGAAGCTATCAAAGGCCAAGAAATATTTGCTTATCGCTGGGCCTGATACCCGTTGGGAACGCCTCCCGGAGAAAGAACTATCTGCCACACATGGTTTTGTCGGGCGCGAAAGGATCCTGCACATGCCAAAAGATAAAATTTCCACATTCTGTAGAACCGTTCATCATAAATTTTCTTCAGGTAGCCCCAATTCTCATGGAAATTTTTATACCACTGCATCAGAGTCTTATCATAGTCAGCACCAAAGCTGTGCCAGTCTTCGAGAACAAACAACCCCTCAAAAGCCCTGCATAGCTGCTTTGCTGACGGCAGCATGGAATCGGGAAAGATATAACGATTAATCCATGGATCAATGTTTGCGACTGAGCGGTTACCGCCTATTGTATGCAGCAGGAAGAGTCCGTTCTCCTTAAGGTGCTTTTTAACTACACGCATAAATGTTGCGTAATTTTTGCAGCCAACATGTTCGATCATGCCGATTGAAAGGATACGGTCAAATACTCCATCAATGCTGCGATAGTCCTGCATGCGGATTTCAACCGGAAGACCTCGGCAAAGCTCCTTCCCAAGCTGATACTGATTATCGGAAACCGTTATGCCGACAACTTCGACCTTGTAGCGTTGTGCGGCAAACTTTGCAGTCCTGCCCCACCCGCATCCTATATCCAGAACCCGCATACCCGGCTTTAAGCCCAGTTTGCGGCAAATCAGATCCAGTTTTGACTCCTGGGCATGGTCCAGTGTCTTTACATCCTTCCAGTAAGCGCAACTATAAATCATGCGTTTGTCCAGCATACAGCGGTATAAATCGTTGCCCATATCATAATGGTGTCGTCCTATCCTGAAAGCGCGGGAGGGTCTTTGCGTGTTGACTATTTTAGCCTTCACCGCTTCGAATAAACAGGAAAACGGCTTGATCTTTGCATCCAGTTCAGCCTTGAAAACTCTATCAAATAACTCATCAAGTCTGTCACAATCCCACCAACCGTCCATATAGGATTCGCCCACACCCAGTGAACCCTCGGCTAAAAATCTTGCATACAGCTTATCGTTGTGAACCTGGATGTCCCATGGGCGGTCTCCTCCGATTTTAACATCGGCAAAAGAAAGAAGCTCCTTAACCTTTTCGCGGAAGTTACCCTGTTTCATGCTTAACTCTTTGATGAACCTGTTATTCTTTAATCTTAAAATTCCACATGTTATCCCTGTATATATTTTGAACCTTCCTGGATGCCTGCTCCGCTGTTTTCGCTCTCCAGGTTAAGGCAAAACCACCGTCGGTCATATTATCAACCTCATAAGTCCAGCCGTCATCTTTTTGCACAAGTGTCAATAAAACAATACCCCTGTAATTTTCACCTGTTGCACTGACCTCAACTTTATTAATAATCATATATTTTCCTTCAGCCCCGCTTGGACGGGATTTCCGCTTTGCTACGACAAGCTACGGGCAATACGATCGCTTTTGCGATTCAAACATAATTTATCAGAAAAATGCACTCGGGTAAAGATTTAAGTTTTTAAGAATAAGAATATCAAAGGATGAATCCGACTTTTCAGGAAGCCATCATCATTGGATCGCAAAGCAATAGAAGATCATGGATATTGCTCATTCCACCTTGACAAATTAAAGAATAACATTTAATTATAAAATGTTATGGATGAAACAATAAAGAGCTATAAATTAATACTTAACGTCATCAGAAGGATCAACCCCCTTGTAGCAAGGGAACTGGAATCGAAATCAGCATAACCGATAAAGGAATCGGGATGACATCAGAACAGTCAAAAAAAATGTTTGACAAATTCTACAGTGCGGATTTCTCCAATAAAGCCATTTCCGGCAGCGGCCTAGGTATGCATCGTCAAGAACATTGTTGAAGTTCATGACGGAAATATCCCGGTGAAAAGCGTATTTGGAAAAGGAACAACGGTAACGGTTATATCGCCGGCACAAGGATAACAAAAAATGAAAAAGATTCTCATTGTTGATGACCAGGAAGAGCTTCTCGACCTCATGGAAGCAACCCTCTTAATGGAGGATCATTATGTTCTTAAAGCAACAAACGGGAAACAGGCCATTGATATAGCCAGAGCTGAACAACCTGATATGATCATAATGGATATAATGATGCCCGGAAAATTTGACGGGCTTGAAGCAACCCGGGTTTTAAAGAATGATCCGCAAACCAGCTCATGCCCGATAATCCTCCTAAGCGCCAAAGCCCGTAAGAATGATATTAAAGAGGGACTTGAAGCCGGGGCTGTCGACTATTTTATAAAGCCTTTCAGCCCGTTGGATTTAATAAGAAAAATTGAAGAGATACTTGGATAGAGAAAAATATTATGGAAACTGACAAGCCTTACGCCAGAGATGCTAATGCTGATCAACTGAAAAAATATGCGGACGACCTTGTCAAAGTCTATAAATCTGAAAAAAGAAAACGAAAAGAGCTCGAAGCCGCTAATTTGCAGCTTATCAAATACGGCTATGATTTAAGAAGAACCGCCTCAGACCTTAAAGCCGCCAACCTTGAACTCCATAAAGCATACCTTGAAACCATTTGCCGGCTTGTAATGGCCGCTGAATACAGGGATGAAGACACCGGCGATCATATTGTCCGCATAGGTCGTTACAGCGCGCTGATAGCCGAAAAACTCGGGATGTCTGACTTAAAGGCTCAAGATATGCTCTATGCGGCGCCCATGCATGACATAGGGAAAATCGGCATTCCCGACCATATATTATTAAAACCCGGCGAACTAACTGATAAAGAATTTGATATAGTTAAAAACCATACCACTATAGGAGCAAATATCCTGTCAAATTCCAATGCGAAAATAATTATGCTTGCGGAGCATATAGCTCTTTCCCATCATGAAAAATGGAACGGCAGTGGATATCCTGACGGTCTTTCCGGCCGGGATATTCCTCGGGCAGGCAGGATTGTAGCCATAGCAGATGTTTTTGACGCGCTGGCCTCAAAACGCCCTTATAAGGAAGCTTTCTCTGTTGAAGCTACTCTCGGCATTATGAAGAAAGAACGAGGGCAACATTTTGACCCTGATATGCTGGATATATTTCTGGCAAATATAAATGAAATTTTAAAAATCAGGGCTAACATTAAAAAGGATGATTTTTCGCTTCTAAATTATCTCTGGAGTAAAAGTGATTACAGCTTACCTGTGTAGTATTTTGAGGAGAGGTTAAAGAAAATGAAAAATGAATTTGAAAGAAGAAAATGTGAGCGTTCTGCAATAGGATTTTCTTTGGAAGCGTCTGCGCAGGATCCTGCCGGAAAAAATGTTTGTTAAAAACAAAAAAAATACAGGATGGTGGACACAGGGAAAGACTGAGCCTGAGCTCGGAGATGATGCGGTTAAAAAAGCAATCACCAGGGTTACAGAACCTGTATTTTTGCTGGACATGGACGGCGGGCTTGCCGCAGGCAGGGATGGAACAATTACTATCGGCGATTTAACGGAGCCAAACCCGGGGGCTTATCCTCTTTGCGCGTATTCGCCGCCGCTCCCTCCTGAAAACTTAGGTGATCCTTGTTTCAAAAAAAGACACAATCTTCGCTACGCCTATATCGCCGGCGCCATGGCTAACGGAATCACGTCCGTAAGGATGGTTCAAGAAACCGGCCGCGCACAAATGCTGGGATTTTTCGGCGCCGCCGGCCTTTCCCCGGATAAAATAGAAGCGGCAATCTACGGTCTTAAAGAACACGACTTGCTGTTTGGCTTTAATCTTATTCACAGCCCCAACGATCCTGAACTTGAGGCCGCGGTCGTAAACCTCTATTTAAAGCATGAAATAAGGCTTATCAGCGCCTCTGCATATCTTGACCTTACTCTGCCGCTTGTTTACTTTCGTGTGCATGGAATTCATAATGACCAGAGCGGCAATATCGTATGCCCAAACAGGATAATTGCTAAAGTATCACGGGTTGAGGTCGCAGAAAAATTCCTTTCACCTCCGCCGGGAAAATTTCTGTCCCAGCTTGTTGAAAGAAAAATGATTACAACACAGGAGGCAACCCTGGCAGCTTTGATCCCGATGGCCGAAGATCTGACAGCAGAAGCCGATTCCGGAGGCCATACAGACAACAGGCCGGCTATTACATTGTTGCCTACCATGCTTGCGCTTCGAGATAAAATCGCCGAAAAATACAGTTATACAACTCCGCTTTGCGTTGGACTTGGCGGAGGAATCGCAACCCCTTATTCAGCGGCCGCGGCATTTGCAATGGGCGCTGCCTATATTCTAACCGGCTCCATTAACCAGTCCTGTGTTGAGGCCGGCACATCGGAAACTGTTCGCCGGCTCCTTTCAGAAGCAGGCCAGGCGGATGTAACCATGGCGCCGGCCGCGGATATGTTTGAAATAGGAGTAAAGGTTCAGGTATTAAAACGAGGAACCATGTTTCCTTTTCGCGCCTTGAAGCTTTACGATCTTTACAGCAGACACGAAAGTTATGAAAGCATACCCGAAAAGCAAAGGCATGTTCTGGAACAAGACCTTTTCCGTTGCGGTTTTGAAGAAACCTGGAACCAGACAAAAGGCTTTTTCCTCAAACGTGATCCAAAACAGATTAAACTGGCTGAAAAGGATCCTAAGCACAAGATGGCCCTTGTCTTTCGATCCTATCTGGGACAAAGTTCGACCTGGGCAACGACAGGAGATCCTTCACGAAAAATGGATTACCAGATCTGGTGCGGCCCTGCCATAGGCGCATTTAATGAATGGGTAAAAGGATCGTTTCTCGAAAAAGCGGAAAACCGCAAAACAGTCACTGTTGCCATGAATCTTCTTTATGGCGCCTCAGTCGCGACACGAGCCAACCTGCTTCGCAGCTATGGAGTAACACTACCGGCAGGCGCGGGCAGCTTCTCTCCCATGGAACTTTCAGAAATATACAGGCTGCTATAACCGTTCACTGTTTAGTCCCAGCCTTTCTGATAATTTATTACGAACCCCTGTAATATTTAACATTTTAACATTAATTGTATCAGGTTCAGGCGTCTTCTTATCAGGTTGTTTAATCGTTGTTTCCACACAGAGCTCTTCACGCACCTGCCGGCCCTTGTAATCCACAGGCCTCTCAGAAATTATCCCCTTGATTTTATAATAAAAATCGATGTGTTCTCCGGACAGGCTGTTTTCGTAAATATAAATAACATATCTATAAATCACACTGTTTATAATATCAGAAGTTTTTGAGTCCCCCTTATCAAGAAAAT
The DNA here is from genome assembly GCA_035529315.1 of Anaerolineae bacterium. Taxonomy (NCBI): domain Bacteria; kingdom Bacillati; phylum Chloroflexota; class Anaerolineae; species Anaerolineae bacterium. The sequence continues at coordinate 8,476 of DATKWZ010000043.1, read as the reverse complement.
AAAATCCATTATCCACAAGCCAGCCATGTAAATCTTTCAGGATTTGCTTTGCCTCCGGAATAGTAAATTTCATATAAGACACCAGATAACCGCCGAGAAAGACTATAAAAGTACTATCAGGAGTGTATTGCCTTGCGTATCCGGATTGCATCCCCCCTAAAGGGTCCGGTGGGAGAAATTCCCTTGACCACCTCTTCCATCTGGCAAGGTTTATCTCCAATCTCCTTGACAATTCTCTGTTTGTATAATATTTTATCATAATTCCTTCTTGATTACTTGTTATGTCAATATAACAACTTAAAGAGGTTTGTCAATCTCTTGAAAATATTTTTTATGAATTATTATAGCGTTAAGTCAACACCATTAACTTAAGAAAATTCTAAGGCGCACAGAGTGATTTTTTTACCACGAAGAGCGCGAAGTGAGTGAAGATAAAGAAAAAACCTTCGTGTTCTTCGTGGCAAATAATAATAAAATCGGCTAATGAACCCTGAACCAATGAAACCAACTGAAACTAAAAACAACCAAAACATCCCGATCGCCATTATCGGCATTGGATGCTTCTTCCCAAAATCTCCGGGATTAAAAGAATATTGGCGTTTAATATTTCAAGGCAAAGACGGCATAACCGAAGTCCCCAAATCACACTGGAATCCTGAAGATTACTTTAACAAAAATCCAAAAGAACCAGACCATGTTTACTGCAGACGTGGCGGTTTTCTTTCCCCTGTTTCATTTGACCCAACCGAATTCGGCATGCCTCCGTCTTCCATTGAAGCAACAGACACCTCACAGATTCTTGGCCTCATGGCCGCAAAAACAGCTCTTGATGACGCGGGCTACTGGAAAGGCAAAAAATTCAACAAAGATAAAACAAGCGTAATATTAGGAATAACCGGCACCCAGGAGCTTGTTATTCCGCTAGGCGCAAGACTTGGACATCCAAAATGGCGCAAGGCTCTTCTTGATTCAGGGATCTCTTCTGAAAAGACCCAGGAGATAATCGATCGGATATCCGATTCATATGTATCGTGGCAGGAAAACTCCTTCCCAGGTCTTCTTGGAAATGTCGTGGCAGGAAGAATATGCAATCGACTCGATTTGGGGGGCACTAACTGCGTGGTTGACGCTGCCTGCGCCAGCTCGATGAGCGCGATACACCTTGCGGTGATGGAGCTTATGTCTGGCCGTTCAGACATGGCTCTCACCGGTGGAGTGGATACTTTAAACGATATTTTTATGCATATGTGCTTTTCCAAAACACATATTCTGTCTCCTACAGAGGATATCAGGCCTTTTTCAAGGGATGCGGACGGAACCGTGCTTGGTGAAGGGGTCGGAATAGTTGTTCTTAAAAGGCTCAAAGACGCTGAAGAGGACAACGACAAAATCTACGCTGTAATAAAGGGGGTCGGCTCGTCAAGCGACGGCAAATCGCAGAGCATATACGCGCCCAGGGCCGAAGGACAGGCAAAAGCGCTTCACAAGGCTTATTGTAACGCGGGAATAGATCCCGGTACTATCGGCCTGATCGAAGCTCACGGCACAGGCACCAAGGTAGGAGACAGTGTAGAGTTTCAATCGTTATGCAAGGTTTTTGGCGAATCAAACAAAAACATATCAGCAAGCAAGTGCGCTCTTGGATCAGTCAAGTCGATGATCGGCCACACCAAGGCTGCAGCCGGGGCAGCAGGTTTGATTAAGGCCGCGCTGTCTCTTTATCACAAGGCCCTGCCTCCGACATTGAAAGCCGATAACCCTGATCCGGAATTAAGAATAGATGAATCCCCTTTTTATTTAAACACGGAAACCAGGCCATGGTTCTCAAAAAAGGATCATCCTCGCCGCGCGGGGGTCAGCGCTTTTGGATTCGGCGGAAGTAATTTTCATGTTCTTATCGAAGAACACAGGTCCCCCAAAAAAAATATCTCCTGGGACGGGTCAATTGAAATCATTGCACTGTCAGCTTCAAGCAAAGATGAGCTTGTTAAGCTTGTCAGCAGCGTGAAAAGCTCTATTGACAAAGGAATCTCAAACAAAGAGTTTTCAAAAACAGCCGCTGATACCAGAACCGATTTTTCATTTAATGACAGGCACAGGCTTTTGTTTGTCATCGAACAGCCTCTTGATTCTTCCGCGTACACATCCCTGGTTTTTGACGAGGCATTGGACGCAATTAGAGCAAACAATTGGAAAGGGGCATGGAACCTGCAAAATATCTATTATGGGGGCCCTGATTATATCAACCCTGAAAACCGCGATAAAATCGCATTTATGTTTCCAGGCCAGGGCAGTCAATACGCGCAAATGGGCCGCGACCTTGTTTGCTGCTTTCCGGAAGCCCTTGAGGTCATGGAACTTGCAAACAGCAAATATAATAGTACCGGTTATTTAACCGATTATATCTATCCTTTTCCGGCTCAAACAGATAAAGATGCTTTAAAAAACACGGATATCGCCCAGCCGGCCATCGGCGCGGTAAGTCTGGCAATGCTTAAAATCCTTCAAGGATTCGGAATAAAGCCTGATGCAACATGCGGACACAGCTATGGGGAGCTGCCTGCCCTTTATGCCGCAGGATGGATGGATATCAACACTCTTTTTGACCTTTCAATCGCCCGCGGTAATTTAATGGCCGCAGCCGGACGCGATAAAGATGACAGCGGTACAATGCTGGCGGTAAAGGCGCCGATCAACGAACTTGAGGAGCTGATTAACAGCTCAAATACAGGCGCAATCCTTGCAAACAAAAACAGCCGGAACCAGGGGGTTCTATCCGGTTCTGTTGAGTCAATTGCACTGGCCGACAAGATATGCAGACAAAAAGGGTTTAAAACAATAAAACTTTCCGTGTCAGCCGCTTTTCACAGCGCACTGGTAAAGGATGCTCAGAAGCCGTTTTCCAGGCAGGTGCAAAATGCAGACATTGTTCCATCAGAGGTGCCGGTCTTTTCAAATACAACCGGAATGCCTTACCCTGCCGATTCCGACAAGGCAAAAAAGCTGCTTGGCGGACAAATCATAAGCCCGGTTAATTTTGTAAGCGAAATCGAAAATCTATTTAAAGCCGGTGCGCACACATTTGTGGAGATCGGCCCTAAATCGGTGCTGACAGGTCTTGTCAAATCAATATTAAGGGACCGAAATTTTCAGGCGATTTCCATGGACAGCTCTTGCGGAAAAGGATCAGGAGTAATGGATCTGGCTAAAACACTCAGCCTTCTCGCCTCTCTTGGTCATAATGTTAATTTAAACAAATGGGAAGATCCTGTCAGAGAAACGCAAAAACAGCTTATGAGCATACCTGTTGCAGGAGCAAACTACAGATCAAAACAAAGAGAAAAAACAACAAAACCTGTTAAAAACCTTATAACCGGCATACATCCGGAAACTCAGGCAACGCAAAATACATTTTCAACACAAAACCACAATAAATCGGATAAAGCTATGGCCACAATTATAAATAAACAACCCGACCTGATTGCAGATGCTTTAAAAACGGTCCAGGAAGGGATGAAATCGATGCAGGCTCTTCAACTACAAACTGCTGAAACCCATAAAAAATTTCTGGAAACCCAGTCAGAGGCAAGCCGCATGCTGCAAAACATGATGGAAAATGCCCGGCTCATGGCTCAAGCCTCCATGGGACTTAACCTGGAAACCGGAAGCCGGGAAGAAGCTGAAAGCTCAAAGATCAGAGATCAAAGCAAGGTGGAAGCTCAAAGCTCAAAGCTCAAAGCTGGGAACCGGGAGTCAGAATCCGAAATCAACAATCAACAAGATGAGTCTGAGGTTGAAGGTCATCAATCATCAATCATCAATCATCAATCATCAATCCGAAATAACATGCTCGAAGTGGTCAGCAGCCTCACAGGATATCCTGTTGAAATGCTTAATCTTGATATGGATATTGAAGCAGACCTTGGCATTGATTCCATAAAAAGGGTGGAAATACTTTCCACAATCGAAGAAAAAATGCCGGAGCTGCCTTCTGTTTCTCCGGAAATCATGGGTAAACTGAAAACTCTTGGCCAGATCGCAGAGCATCTTTCAGGTGCCGTAAAAACAGATGAGCATAAGAGACAGTTGGTTGAAGAAAGTTCAAACCAAGTTCAAATAACAACTAAATTTCCTATAGATAAAATTGCCATAGATAAAATCCCCAGAAAAATAGTATCAATGGTTGAAAAGCCACTTGTTTATGACAAAAGACTACCGGCTGGAAGAAAAGTCTATATCACAGAAGATAAAACCGGTCTCTCACAAGCAATCGCTGATGAACTGGCATCATTTAATATAGATACCATGGTGGTTTCACTCAAAGCATTAAAGGGGAAAAAGGATCTGCCTCCGGCAGGAGGTCTTGTGATAGTGGCTACAGACTCACAGGATGAGGCCTTCTTAAAGGATGTCTTTGTGGTTACAAGCCTGATTTCCCGGCAACTCATAGATTCAGCCGCAGATAGCGGGGCTGTGTTTGCGACAATAACCAGCCTTGACGGAGCATTCGGCTTTAAGGGTAAGGGAATGAGCAATCCTGTTATGGGAGGGCTCGCAGGTCTTGCAAAAACAGCCTCAACTGAATGGGCTGGCGTTAGATGCCATGCCATAGATATAGAACCGACATGGAAAGACAAAAAAAGTATTGCAAAAAATATTGTTACTGAACTTTTAAATCCCGATCCATCAGAAACTGTTGAAGCCGGCCTGAACCATAACATGCGGCTTATATTGGAGCTTGTGTCTTCTCCTTATCCTCAAGGCAAAATAGATCTCAACAAAGATGACGTAGTTATCATAACAGGAGGTGCAAGAGGTATAACAGCCGCTGCAGCATACGCCCTTGCGAAACATGCAAACCCTACTATTGTTCTTCTTGGTCGCTCTCCATATCCTTCACCAGAACCCAAATGGCTTGCTTCTGCTCATGGTGAAGCAGCAATAAAAAAAGCGATCGTTGAAAATGAATTGAGCAAAAAAGATTCCTCGCCGGCCTTATTGGAAAAATCATTTAAAAAGCATCTGGCAAATCGCGAAATTTTAAAAAACATGCAAAAACTTAAAGAAACCGGCGTTACGGCAATCTATTATTCGGTGGATGTCCGTGATTTTCAAGCCGTCAATTCCGTTCTTAATGATGTCCGCTCTGCTTACGGCCCAATAAAAGGGATTATACATGGAGCCGGAATTCTGGAAGACCGACTTATAACAGACAAAACCATCGAGCAGTTTGAAAGGGTTTTCGACACAAAGGTTAAAGGGCTCAAAGCGGTTCTTGAAGCAACTAAAGAGGATAATCTTAAATATATTGTGCTTTTTTCATCAATAACCGCCCGCATTGGCAATAAAGGCCAGGCCGATTATGCCATGGCTAACGAAGTTTTAAACAAGACAGCGCAACAGGAGTCTATAAACCGGCCTGAATGCAAAGTTATCTCCATGAACTGGGGGCCGTGGGATGGCGGGATGGTGTCACCTGCCCTGAAACACGAATTTGAGCGAAACAACGTAAAGCTGATCCCAACTGATTCGGGCGCTATGTGTATGCTTTATGAAATGATGGGAGACAAAGGCTCTCCCGTGGAAGTTGTTGTTGGCGCAGAGATTCTTACCCAACAAAACAAAGATGCTGTAAAAACAAAAAGTTTTGCTTTAAAACAGGCCTCATATTTAAAGAAAAAAGATGAGCTTTCTTTAACAATAAAACGCGAAATAGATGTTGATAGATATCCTATCCTTGAATCACACATCCTTGGAGAAAAACCTGTAATTCCTTTTGCGCTTATAGCTGAATGGCTTGGACATGGAGCGCTTCACGGAAATCCGGGTCTTTTCTTCCATGGTCTTGATGATATCCAGGCTTTAAAAGGCATCAGACTTGACCAGCAAAAAAAGATTATCAGGCTCATGGCAGGCAAACCTGTAAAAAATGGCCCTTTTTTCGAAGTCGATGTTGAAGTCAGGGACGGCATAAAGGATGGCGTGGATATTGTTTATTACAGGGCAAAAGCTGTTTTGACAGATAGTTTTTCGCAGCCGCCGCATTTTGACCGACTGGAAAAGATCGATTCAAAACCTTACCCGATGAGCATAGAAGAAATATACGATAAAATCCTTTTTCATGGAGTTAAACTTCAGGGAATAAGGGAAATTACAGAGTATTCGTCAAACAGGATGGTGGCGCGGATCTCTACCGCCCCTTTGCCGGCAATGTGGATGGTCGAACCATTAAGAAGCAGATGGATAGGTGATCCTCTTGTCCTGGACTCAGCATTTCAAATGGCGATATTATACTCGTTTAAGGAAACAGGCCTTGTTTCGCTTCCGAGCTATACATCTTCTTACCGTCAGTACCAAAAGGCCTTCCCGCGTGACGAAGTAACTGCAGTGCTTGAGGTAAAGAAGATTACAGACCATAAAATGACGTGTGATTTTACATTCCTTGACAATGATAATATAGTTGTAGCCCAATTAACCGGCTATGAAGCTGTAATGGATGCTTCGCTTCTCAAGGCGTTTAAGCCTGAACTGGACAGTTCAATCACCGCCTTTGCAAGACGCAGCGCATGAAAGCGCTCTGCGCTTCACACGCAAAAGGCCAGGGCTGTTATGCATGTACATAAGGGGCGAAGAATATCCAGCCTCTATGAAATAGCTTTCAAGTGTGTCAAAAACAACCCTGCGATCCGGCCAGGTATAAAGTTTCTCGCGTTGTTTTAGCTCCTTCCATTTATGCTCTATCTGCCGGTTTTCGTTAAAGACCTCTTTTTGTGCATGTTCACATAAAAACATCTCGCACACAATCGGCTTAAGCCGCCACAGGCACCCTTTTTTCCCCAGATAGATACACTTAAATCCAATGTTCGGTTTTTTAAGAACTTCAAGCAAAAGGTCCATATTATTGTCTTCCGAGATCAAAGCATTAACAACCACATCTGCAAAAAATGTAATGATTCCCTCGCGTGAACAACAGGCACTAAGCCTGCTCTGATAACACTTCTGGGTACACACCTCGCTGAAATGCGCTGAAAGAAACGACGCTGCCTCCTCGCGGAATTTAAGGTAGTCGGCAACATCTGATTGAAGCTCCCCGCCGCAAGCAGCGGGGAATCTTCGACCGTAATGAAGTTTGCTATTTTTGGATTCGCTCACTAACCCCGCCGCAAGCAGCGGGGAATGCGCTCGCTTTTGCGGTTCGAACTGTTGTCTTTCTTCCAAAGAAATATTTGCAAGAAAGCGCCGAACCATATAAAACGCCTCTGCCTGCTCTTTGTGATAAGGGTTCATAATATGTCATGATTTATGCCCGCAACAGCTTCCGGGTACTGCGAAACCAGAAAAAATTTTTGCAACTAATATTTTATTTGTCAGTTGGAGAATATTTTTTAGCTGGTGCAGCAAATTCCGCATCCAGGAAGACAATGCAGTTTTACTGCAGATTGAAGGGCTTCAATCTGAACGTCTATTTCTGAATAGATTAATATTACCTTATTAATAAACTTGTTTCCCATATGTCTTACATATCTTTCTACAAATATAAAAGGCGGTAAGCTATATTCCACTTACCGCCTTCCCTTGAGGATTTTACCCTAAACCACCTCTTTTAGAGAAAGATGTTTATATAAAAAACCGCAAGAATTTATAAGCCTTAATAATTATCGTTTTATTCTTCGTCATCATAATTGTCATCATCGATCTCATCGTCTTCAGTTTCCAACACTTCAAAACTGGTCACGGTAATCTTATAATTGTCATCTTCGTCTTTTGTAACAATACCCTTTACTTCGACCTCCTCATCCAAATGGTTAAACAAGCTCTTTCCTTGTTTATTGGGTTCAACTAGATAATCATCATCATCGGTTGAAATTTCGATCCCCACAACCGTATCATCCTCTTCAATAGGACTAACAAATCCAACAAGGGTGACCTCTTTTTGCGGTTTTTTAGCTTTTTTCATATCTCATTCCTTTCCTTTCATATAAAATGTTTAATGTATAACCTGGATTTTCAAACATTGAATAATGTTTCCATTATTAATCTTAGCTGCGTAAAGCAATGCCTATGCCAATTTTATAACCTATTGATATTTATTATTTTTTAATTAGCATCATCTCTTGTGAATCGGAACTCAGTATTCCGAGGTTAATGGAAATCTTTTCTATTTTACAAACAACTATGGTTTCGAGATAATCTAATCCATTGAAAATAAATGCGAATCTTAAAACAGGAATTTTATGTTCCGGTTTTTCCATAGTTCGGATATAAAAGTTCTACCTTCGCTTCCATCGATGGATTGTACCAACCCCCCCCCGACAATTATATAGTGCAAAGGTCCTGAAGCATTTATTCGTCCCCTATTGTCCCTCAGTCATCCGACAGCCTGGCCGTCTCCAGAAAACCACGAGCACGTTCAATCAGGGTAATTGCGGCTGCCATAAAGTCTATTTCAGCTTTTTTATTTATTTATTAAAATATT
>DATKWZ010000042.1 GCA_035529315.1 Anaerolineae bacterium | reverse complement strand
AGTTGATGGCGCCAGCGATAACCGCCTTCCAGCCTCAGGGATTGATAACCCTCCTTCAACCACAAGCCTTACCGCCTCCTCCCGAAACTCCTTCGTGTACTTTCCATATGGTATTCTCTCCATTGTGACACCTCCGTATCGAATTCAGCCTTAACATTGGTGTCCACTTTTTTCAACATACCTCAGATTTGGGAAATTTTTCAACTGTATCGAGTATCCAGTCGGTTGCATCGAACCATTTAACAAAAATTGGGAAACCTTCTTTCATGTTTTGCCATAAAATCCTTTTATAATTTCAATGATCTCATGGCCGTATTTCGACACCTTGGCATTGCCGAAGCCCTTTATGGTTTTGATTTGTTCCAAACTTCTGGGAGCAATGCACACAATATCGGCAAATTCCCTGTTTGTGCCGATGATATACACAGGCACCCCTTCCTTATCAGCTTTTTCCTTGCGCCATGCTTTCAATCGCTCCAGCAGCAGCTTCTGCCCTTCGTCAAAACCTTCCGCCTCCTTGCCCGACGTCTTTTCAAAAACCGGATCATACTCAAGAAACACAGTCCAGTATTTATCCTCACCGTCCTGAAAAAATTCAGCCCTATAGCTTTTTACATGCTTATTCAGAACAAATTTATTCAATCCGTCTTCGTTAAAACCTTTCTTGGTCCGATCAAACGGTATGGTCAATATTTTGAACATACATCACAAAATCCAGGCGTTTGGTCGCTCTTCCTTAATATATAAAGTCAATTCCTTAAATTTGCCGCGTACAGGGGGCAAGCCCCCTGTACCCCAAGCCAAACACACTAAGCAAAACACCATGCATCACTTCGCACACGCTGCGGCCTTATTGCAGGCGCATAGCAGCTTCGCTTTGCTTGCGCTTGCAATAAGGCCGCAGCGTTTCCAAAAGGTAAAAAGGTAAAAAACCAAAATCTAAGGTGTCCTGGCGAGGCGAAAGCCCAGGTAGCTGAGCCTGACGTCCGGGGTGTTGCTGTCGCGATACGCTGACAGGCAGAACCTCGCGTTGTCGTCCCAGCTGCCACCGCGATACACCCGGAACGAGCCACTGTTACAAAGCGGATCCTCAATACCATCACGATATGTATCAGTTACAACGCCACCGCTATACTCACAACTGTCCTGACACCACTCCCAGACATTGAGACCCCAAGCGTTGGGCTTCTTTTCCGCAACAGGGTGTGTCTTTGATGACGAGTTGTTAGAATACCAGGCATAGTCGCCCAGCCTTGAATCGCTGTCACCAAAGCAAAACCTTGTTTTGCTCCCTGCCCTGCACGCATATTCCCACTCAGCCTCGGTAGGCGGACGGTGTTTGTTTCCGCCCTCCTGACTGTTCAGCTTCCTTATAAATTCCCGGCAGTCGTTCCAGGATACCTGCTCCACCGGCAGATTATCTCCTTTGAATTTCGACGGGTTGTTTCCCATGATCTCTCGCCACTGTCCCTGAGTAACCTCTGTCGCGCCCATGTAAAAACCTTTTGTAAGAGTAACCTCATGCTGACGATCATCACTGTCGCGTTCCGGCTCATTTGAAGGGCTGCCCATCATGAAGGTGCCCGGCTGGATATAGACCATTTTGTAATTGATTGAGGGAATTGTATATGTCCTGACAGCGCCATCGCCCATGGGAGCAAAATCAAGGTCGTCAGGGACGTAGGACAGGGCGGGGGTTGCGGTGAAAAGAATAAGGGCTGAAGCAATTATAGTAAGAATCCTTGATAAATTTACCTTCATTTATACTCTTCTTGTTCCGTATGCATTCCCACGCTGGAGCGTGGGGAAGAGGCATTCTCTCTGTGTTCTCAGTGATCTCTGTGGTAAAAAAACCCATCACAAAACCAGGAACCTTCTGAGAGCTGCTGTTATTTCCTCCTGATAGACGCTCTCAAGCATACCGATTCGAAATTCCAAAAAGCTCTTTTCAATGGTATAAATCAACTGGCAAAACGCTATGGATTCCTTTTTAAGGCTATTGGCTCCTGACGGACTTATCCATACATCGGTTGGATATTTCTTTCTCTGTTTCCGATCCTGCAAAGGTATCACAGTAACAAAAGGATATGCGGTTACTCGATTTACCGCATCAGGAGAAACGATAATATATGGCCTGTCAGCCTTTGAGCTGTCTGCAGGTTGAGGAGGTTCGCTCGAACAAGATGAAGCTTGTTGCCGGATATTCCATATCTCAAAACGATTCATAAGCCTTGTAATTTACTCCCCCTTTTCCCGATTTGAACAAAATCACGGTCAATAGAATAATCTTTAGCCATTTCTCGAAGTTCCATGTCCTGAAATTGCTGCTTAAGCAGTTCGATTCCGTATCTCACAACCTCGCTCTTGTCTTTAAATGACTTTTTCCTGACTATTTTATCAATGAATTCGTTTTGCTCTAAACTCAAAGAAAATTGTTTTTTTACATAAGGCATAATTTTACCTCCCATGAGCTGTTTCGGCCTATTCGGGGAATAGAGCCTACAAAGAATCTATTAATTAGCATGCCACACAATAAGCCAAAAAGCAAGCTGTTTTTGTTGGCTATATGCATTCCCACGCTGGAGCGTGGGAACGAGGGAAAAATTTTCTTTGCGTTATCTGAAAGCTCTGTGGTAAAAAATGAAATTTTAAATGGAGATTATCCGACAAGATGAAGCGCATTAGAATATTAAATCTTTTAAAGCCAGACAAACCCATAGATAATGTAATTATAATGGGGTGGATCAGAACCCGGCGTGATTCAAAGGGCTTTTCCTTTTTAGAAATTAACGACGGGTCATGCCTTAAAAACATACGGGTGGAAAGACCGACTTTTCGCTCGATTTTTTTGGCGCTGCAACAAATCTGACAGTATCGGGACGGCTTTCAGCAGAAAAACAGTTGCGGCCATGGATGTTCTTGTGCCGAAAACAGGGGAGATAATAGGCGGAAGCCAGCGCGAAGAACGTCTGAATATTCTTGAAGCGAGGTTGGACCCTCTTTATCCTTTCATACATCTTAACTTTGCAAGATCCTCCGCATAACCATAAAGATGAAGCCCCTTGCTTTCGACAATCATCTCACCGTCCTGTACCCCTATCTCAGCCGCCATATACTCTTTCAGGTTTTGAATTCCTGCCAGGTTTGCAGGCAGCCCTCCCCAGAGATCCCATGAACGAAAATAAATAATAAAGTGAAGGGTTTCATCCTGTATCCGGGTATCTATAGAACGTAAACATGGCGGATCAAGCAAGGTAATATCGGAAGGATGCGCAACCTGGAGCACCATCTGGTTGTTACGGTATCCGTATTTTTTATATGTCTGAATCACCCACTCAATCTGATTAATATAAAGAGTCCCTTGCTTTTCAAAAACAGCTTTTCCGTCAATCTCTCTAACATCTATGATCTCTGCATCGCGTTTTTTCCACCAGGCAAGCTTGTTCCCTGTAATCGGAGCGCCCGTCAGTCTCTCGCCATAAGTGTATGATTCGCCGACCTCTTTATCCGAGGTCATAAGGTATTCAAGGTATGATCTGTTATGTCCTTCTCCTCCGTAAATATATGCTTCTTCAACAGGATTTGGTATCCCGCATGCCGGAGGAATATCAGGCAACAGGGGTTGTGTGCCGGGATGTTTCACATGACCAATAAAAAAATCGTATTCCAGACGCGTTTGTCCCGCATATGAACCACGATCAATTTTAAACCTTCTTCCACGATCAAATATATCATGTATTGCCTGAAACCATAGATCGGGCAAGTCTCTTGCTTCTACCTGATGAATATGCATATTAGTAACCGTTTATGGTTGATTGATAACCGTTTTTATATGTCAAGCACGCTGACATTAAGAGCGTTGTTTTGGATAAACTCTCTTCGCGGCTCAACCTCTTCTCCCATCAGGATCGTAAAAATTTCATCCGCTTCTACCAGATCCTCAATCTTTATCTGTAGCAAAGTTCTCTTGTTGGGATCCATGGTGGTTTCCCATAGCTGGTCAGGGTTCATTTCGCCAAGGCCTTTATATCTCTGAACAGCCAGACCATTCTTACCCTCTGCTATTAAAAAGGATAAAAGCTCTTTTTTGTCGTTTTTAACAATATCAACACCTGTTTTATCATTATTAAAGACCAAAAATGGAGGATAATCAAATTTTAATATGTTTTTTTCTATAACAAGACATCTCTGATAATCCGACGAACACACAAATCCTCTGCCGATTTTAACCGGTTTCATTTCTCTGCCTGATATGGCTGTTGCCAAAGCATCCTGATATATACTCTCTTTAGGGCTAACCATAATTTCATATATATCTCTTTCTTGATTCCAGCTCGGCCCATCAACGCTGTAACCATTTTTTAACAACAGGTCTTTGAGGTGTGTCATCTGCTGCTTGTCTTTTAAAAATTTTACGTTTTCAACCCCTTGTCTTATCAACAACTCGATAAAATCCTGTTTTATACCGCGAGACTCAAGTTTTGACATGTTTTCAAAATATTCTGCAAGATCACATAAAAAAAGATAAAGGTTATGTTCAGAAAGTGTTTTTTCATCCTTTGCGATTTTTACACTTTTATTATTGCATGCTCGTTTTAAAATATAATCATTAAATTCGGTCTCATTCTTAATATAAACCGCTGTTTTTCCTTTGCCCAACTTAAATAATGGTGGCTGAGCAATATATAAATATCCTTTATCGATTATGTTGGGCATTTGTCGATAAAAGAGTGTCAATAAAAGCGTTCTTATGTGAGAACCGTCAACATCGGCATCAGTCATAATAATTATCTTATGATATCTAATGTTTTCGATGTTATATTCTTCTTTCCCGACCCCTGTGCCAAGCACGGTGATTATGTTTCTAATTTCCTCGCTGCGCAAAATTTTATCAAAACGAGATTTTTCAACATTTAATATTTTCCCCTTTAACGGCAAAATAGCCTGGAACTTTCTATCTCTACCCTGTTTTGCGCTGCCACCGGCGGAATCACCCTCTACAACAAAGAGTTCTCTTTCTGAAGGTTCTAAAAATTGGCACTCAGCCAACTTGCCTGGAAGCGTGGAATCAAGCAACGAGCCCTGTTTCCTTGCCAGATCCCTTGCCCTTTTTGCGGCGTCTCTCGCTCTTGCAGCATCAACTGCTTTTTCTACAATCTTCTTAGCAACAGAAGGATTCTCTTCTAAAAACGCACTTAACTTTTCATTAACAAGAGATTCAACAAGCCCTTTTACTTCACTGTTGCCTAATTTAGTTTTTGTCTGTCCTTCAAATTGAGGATTCTTTATTCTGATGCTTATTATTGCGGTCAATCCTTCCCGAACATCATCGCCGCTAATTTTTGCATGAAGGTTTTTAGACAGGTTTGCTGTGGATGCATACTGATTTAGTGTGCGCGTAAGGGCGGCCTTAAATCCGATTAAATGAAAACCACCTTCTGTCGTATGAATATTGTTTGCAAAAGAAAATATCTTTTCTTTAAAAGTATCATTATATTGTATTACTATTTCAATTTGAACATCATTTTTTTCTCCTTCAATAAATATAGGTTTGTGAAGAGAGATGTGTCTCCTGTTAAGATATTCAACAAACGCTACTATTCCTCCTTTGTAAAAAAACTTTTCTTTTGTGTCGGAACGTTCATCTTCAATATTTATATTTAAGCCTTTATTTAAAAAAGCAAGTTCCCTGAGTCTTCTACTAAGTATTTCGTAAACGAAATTGTTTGTATTAAAAATATCAAGATCGGGAGAAAAATGAATCTTGGTGCCCTTTTTATCTGTCTTTCCTATTATGCTTAACTCACTATTCTTTATCCCTTTTTTATAGGTTTGATAATAAATTTTGTTGTCTTTATATATTTCTACTTCAAAATCTGCCGAAAGAGCATTTACAACCGATATTCCAACACCATGCAGCCCGCCGGATACCTTATAAGAATCGTGATCGAATTTTCCTCCTGCATGAAGCTTTGTTAACACAACCTCAACAGCCGGCACTTTTTCAGTTTTATGAATACCAACAGGAATACCCCTGCCGTTATCTTCAACACTGATGCTATTGTCGGTATGGACGGTGACCTTAATCAAATTACAATATCCGGCCATAGCTTCATCTATACTGTTATCAACAACCTCATAAACAAGATGATGAAGCCCTTCAACATCCACATTCCCAACATACATTGAAGGCCTCAATCTCACAGCTTCAAGGCCTTCAAGTACATCTATACTGCTTGCATCATAAATGTTTTCCATTAAATTCTCATCGGCATAATAACACTTAAAAATTGTTTATCCTCTTTTCCCTCAATAAAACATGGCTTCTGTTCATCAATTATATTTAAAACAATATCATCATCATCAATTATATTTAATGTGTCTATAAAGAATTTTGGATTAAACGCGGTCTCAATTTTATTTCCTTTATAATCTATATCCATATCCTCTTTTGATTCACCTAAATCAGGATTGGTGGCGGTAATTATTAGTTTGTCTTTATGAAAATTAAATACCACTCCTTTATAATTATCAGAATATAATATAGACATTCTTTTCAACATATTTAGAAACATTTTTCTATTAATAGTAATAATACTTGCATCTCCTTTATCAATAATTTCACTATATTTTGGAAATTCACCTTCAAGAAGTCTTATTATAATGGTTTCCGTATCTTTTTTAACAATAAAATGGTTGTCTTTATTTCCTGTCTGCACATCGCCTTTTTGATCAAGAAACCTGTTTACTTCGGTCAGACCCTTTTTGGGAATAATAATACCTGCTTCTAATGGTATATCAAATTTGCCTGCTGCGGACTCGGGAATATAATCAACCAGCGAAAGCCTGCTGCCATCCGTGGAAACCATCCTAATTGTATTTTGATTATTAATTTTTATTTTTTCAAAATATATTCCATTGATATGGACTCTTCTGTCATCTGTAGCAACACTTATAATGATGGTTTTATCTATCATTTTTTTAAAAGCCGCTGATTTGATTTTTAAAAAAGAAATATCCTCTATAGTTGGAATTTCAGGAAAATCGTCAGGATTCATTCCAACTATATGATAATTAACCTTATTATTGCTGATTTCCACCCAATGATTTTCTATTTCATTAATATTTATTTCATTGGATGGAAACTCTTTTACTATCTCGTATAGTTTTCTTGCATTAATAGCTATTGTTCCCTGTGAGGCTACTTTTGCAGGATATAATCCCACAAAACCTGTTTCAAGATCGGTGGCCGCAATTTTTATACCCGAATCTGTTGTTTGTATTAAAACTGTTTCAGTAATAGCCAAGCTGCTTTTATGCCCGGTTAAACCTTGAATGTTTGACAATACATCCAATATATCTGTCTTGTTAATAGTAAACTTCATATCTTTATTCCTATATTAAGTTATAAAAGATTATCTTTAATGTATGTTTATAACTATAACAACTTTTTAACCTGTCTGTTTTACTAAATAAAAAAACAAAAAAGTATTATAAAAAACCAGCTATTGTTATGTTTAAAAAATTGATATTATAAACATATAAAAAAATATTGTTTATAAGTAATTAATTATTGATAAAATATCAATACAAAAAAGCTAACAATATTTGTGTTTATATAAGATAGAAAAATTGAGCCTAAGGATTAAAAATTGAATCTGACGCAGTAATTGGTTAACAGGAGATATTTTGCAAAGAAAGATGGTAGCGGGGATAGGATTTGAACCTATGACCTTCGGGTTATGAGCCCGACGAGCTACCAGACTGCTCCACCCCGCATCATGTAAAAAACACAAAATAGGTAAAATAAAAAATTAAGTCAAGATTTTTTATTTTATAACAATGCTTTAATTAAACCTGTTAAATATTCAAACTCGGTTTCTGAATATTTATTGTCATTATATTTAATAAGAAGATGTTTTGTACGACTTGTATGTCCTGATATTATTTCAAATTTTGCTTGTGGAATTTTTAGAATATTCGCCAGATATTTTATGCACATTTTGTTTGCAGCCCCATTTACAGGAGGAGCTGTAAGTTTAATTTTAATCGCATCGCCATAAATACCTGCTATCATGTTTTTTGAAGATTTTGGTTGAACAAACACTTTAAACACGATGCCTTTATTGCTTTTATTGATAAATAACATTATGTTGAACCGCAATAGCGAGCGAATATAAAAACGGTTAATTTCAATAAATATATTTTTTTATCGGGCTACCTGGTTAGAGTTAGTTTTTGCGGTTCAATATCAGAATTTCTAATATTATTTATGATACTGCTTGACGAGATATTTTTTATAACAGGAATAAGCACTACCCTTCCGCCGAACCTCTCAACAATCTCTCTTCCTGTAACATCTTCAAACATATAATTGCCGCCCTTTGTGAGTATGTCTGGACGAATAATTTCAATTATTTTATTAAGTTGTTTTGAAGAAAAAACCACAACATAATCAACGGAATTTAACGCGACCAAGATGCTTATACGCTCCTTTTCGCTGATTATCGGTCTTCCGTGCCCCTTAATGCTGGCTACAGACTCATCATCATCAATAGCGACAACAAGCACATCTCCAAGCTTCTTTGAGGCGGCAAGAAGCATAATATGACCTGAATGCAAAAGATCAAAACAACCGTTTGTAAGAACAATTTTTTTATTGTCGGCCTTAAGCTTCTGCACAACAGCCGGAAGTTCTGAAAAAGATATATGTTTGGTTGAGGCATAGTCACAACCAGGTGTCAAGGCCGATAAAAGTTCGTTTTTTGACACAGTCGACGTTCCAACCTTGCTTACCACAATACCTGCTGCTGTATTAGCAATGGTTGCAGCTTTTGCAAAAGAGGCTCCTGAAGCGACTACAAGTCCTAAGACGGCGATTACAGTATCTCCGGCTCCTGACACATCGAAGACCTGCCTTGCCTGAGCAGAGATATAATAAGGTTTTTTATTATGCTCAAATAAAACCATTCCGTCCTTGCCACATGTAATAAGAAGCTTTTCTATCTTTACAGTTTCAAGAATCCTGTTTCCGGCTTTAATTAAGGTTGATTCGTCGATAATCTCTATTCCAGAGGCAAGGGCTGCCTCCTTTTTGTTCGGAGTAAGTAAAGAAACACCTGAATATTTTAAAAAATCACGCCCTTTTGGATCGGCTACAGATATCTTTTTGTGTTTTTTTACAACAGCTGTCAGCGAGCTAAGCAAAGACTTCGTAATTAACCCCTTGCCGTAATCGGAAATTAATACCAGATCCACATCAGATATTACACTCTCAATATAATTTAATATAAGATCAAGGGTTTGTCCGGATATGTCTTTTTTTGTTTCCCTGTCGATTCTAAGGACCTGCTGGTTGCCGGAAATAATTCTGGTTTTTCTGGTCGTGAGCCTTTCCGGTTCCTCGACAACCCCGTCGGTATTAATGCCGAGTTCGTTTAATGTTGCGAGCAAAAGATGTCCATATCTGTCTGAACCTATTACTCCTGCCAGTGAAACCTTTGCTCCAAGCGCTATAAGGTTGTTTACGACGTTTCCGGATCCACCCAGAGTATAGTTCTCTTCTTTAACCGAAACAACCTGGACCGGCGCTTCCGGAGATATCCGGTCGACATTACCCCACAAGTATTCATCGACCATTAAATCTCCGACAACGAGGATGTTACATCTTTCAAATTTTGAAATATCAAAAGTCATAACTATTTCATCTGGTTTCAATAAGCTCTGTTAAAAATTTTGGCGGACGGATTAACCTGCCGTTATTATCAACGCATGCATGTTTGGTGTAACCTTTTGCTAAAATCTTTTGGCCATCCTCACTGACAATTGTATATACAAACTTTATACCCCCCTTAAAGTCATTATCAACAGCGGTTTTTATAACCAAAACATCATCATATTGCGCTGGAAACAAAAATTTGCAGTAAGCCTCGGATACAGGAAGCAAAACACCTTTTGCCTCTATTTTCTTATAGGTAACACCAACAGATCTGAACATTTCGGAGCGGCCTATTTCAAACCAGCGCAGGTAGTTTGCATGATAAGCTATACCCATTTTATCCGTGTCGCCGTAAATAACCCTGTATGTTGTTTTATGTGTAGTCATAAATTAAAAAACAATGTTAAGTTGAGACCTCATGTTGTTGCCAGTGTTTTTTCGATAATTTTTCTAAGTTCATCATATTGATATGAAACCAAAAGCTCAGGGAATTCGTTTTTTACATTGTCCGGAGGCCGGAACAGGATGCCGGTATCGGCCTCTTTGAGCATGTTTATATCATTATAGGAGTCGCCAAAGGCTATTATCTTATAATTGAGGCTTTTTAAGGAAAGCACAGCCTTACGCTTGCCGTCATTTTGTCGGAGATTATATCCAGTAATATATCCGCCAGTGTCTATTGATAGAGAGTTGCAAAAAAGGGTCGGCCGGCCCAGCTTTTTCATTAAAGGTCCTGCAAACTCAACAAATGTATCCGAAAGAATTATTACCTGGGTCTGTGATCTGAGCCATTCCAGAAAATTCATCGCCCCGTCAAGGGGATTTATTGAATCGATAACATTTGTAATGTCTTTAAGCTTAAGCCGGTTCTCGTGAAGGATATCAATCCGTTTTTTCATCAAAACATCATAATCGGATATATCACGAGTAGTGAGCCCTAGCTCTTTGATACCGGTCTGTTCAGAGACCTGTATCCATATTTCAGGAACAAAAACACCTTCTAAATCTGAACAGACAATATACATCACACCTCTTGTATCAAATATGGCAATTAGTTTCCTCGACCCTTATGAGAACCGGCCTGTCGCTGACAATATTAAGGGCTTCAATCTCGGATAGAGCTGTTTGAACATCATGTTCCTTTGCAAGGTGCGTGAGGATGACAATAGGAACCGAGCCAATCGATTTACGTCCTTTTTGCTGCACGGATTTGATGCTGATGCCACGATTACCCAGTATGCCCGATATTTTAGATAAAACCCCGGGACGATCTGCCGCAGAGAACCTGAAATAGTAATTGGTAAAGATGTCGTCAACCGGCATGATCGGAATTTTTCTTATATTTTCCATCTGGTAGGACAGTAATGGAATCCTTCCCCTTGTGCCGGATAAAAGGTTGCGGGCCAGATCTGCTATATCTCCAACAACCGCGCTGGCTGTTGGCATCATACCAGCGCCAAGGCCATAAAGCATCATGTCGCCGACAGCATCACCCGAAATTGTAATCGCATTCAAAGAACCGTTTACGTTTGACAACTGATTGTCAAACGGTATCATTGCAGGATGCACCCTTGCTTCAACCTCTTGTTCCCTGTTTTTGCTTATAGCCAAAAGCTTTATCCTGTACCCGAATTGATTGGCAAAATCGATATCCATGGGGGTAATTTTTGATATTCCTTCAATATAAATATCATTAAAATTAATCTCCATACCGTATGCAATAGATGTTAATATGGCCAGTTTGTGTGCGGTATCTGTTCCCTCCACATCCAGCGATGGGTCTGCCTCTGCAAAGCCTTTGGCCTGCGCTTCAGACAGGGCTGCTTCAAATGTAATTCCATCATATGTGCTTTTTGACAGAATATAGTTACAGGTACCGTTTAATATGCCGGTCATTGATTTTATGTGATCACCAACCAGAGACTCCCTAATCGATTTTATAACAGGCATACATCCGCCAACGCTTGCCTCAAAAGCAAGATCAACCCCATTTGCATAAGCGGCTTTGAAAAGAACATTGCCCTGGGTTGCAAGAAGGGCCTTGTTTGCGGTTACAATCTGTTTGCCATTGTCTATTGCTCTTAAAATAAGCTCCTTTGCAATTCCCACCCCACCGATCATCTCGACAATTATATCTATTTGCGGATCCTCAACCACCTTGCGGGCATCGGTTACCAGGACCCCTTCATCAAACTTGATTTTCCGATCCCTTTTTATATCAATATCCGCGACATGTTTTAATGATAGTGATGCCCCGACCCGGGCGGAAACAAGCTCTTTGTTTTCAATCAGAATCTTTGCAACACCGGTGCCTACGGTACCGCATCCAAGCAAACCAATATTAATTTGTTTCATATTGCCTGTGCCTATAATATTTTTTTAATTCCCCTTACAGCCTGGTTTATGCGCATGTTGTTTTCAATAAGCGCAAAACGGACGTATTCATCTCCGTATTCGCCGAAACCCAGCCCGGGAGAAACAGCTACCTGAGCCTCTTTAATCAGAAATTTGGAGAATTCTACCGAACCCATTTTTAGATATTGTTCAGGAATTTTTCCCCATACAAACATGGTTCCTTTTGGGCTTTTTATATCCCAGCCAACTCGATTCAGGCCGGATATCAGGGCATCTCTTCGCTCTTTATAGATGTTGCATATTTCTGTAACACAATCCTGAGGGCCGTTTAAGGCTATGATGGATGCAATCTGAATCGGCTGAAAAATCCCGTAGTCAAGATAGCTTTTTATTCTGCGCAGGGCGCCGACTATTTCTCTGTTTCCAACACAAAAGCCTACCCTCCAGCCCGGCATGCTGTAACTTTTAGAAAGGGAAAAGAATTCCACCCCTACATCCTTGGCTCCTTTTACCTGCAAAAAACTGGGGGCTTTATACCCGTCAAAAACAAGGTCGGCATAAGCAAAATCATGGATTACCATAATATTGTATTCCTTTGCATAAGCCACGATTTTTTCAAAAAACTCCAGGTTGACAACCTCGGTTGTTGGGTTGTGAGGGTAGCTTATAATCAACAGTTTTGGCCTGGGCCATGTCTGTCTTGTGGCTTCAACCAGATTTTCAAAGAAGTCCGAATCTGGCCCCACAGGTATTCCGCGCACTTCTCCTCCGGCAATAATTGCGGAGAATGGATGAATCGGATAGGTTGGATTTTGAGTAAACACAACATCTCCGGGTCTTATTGTAACAAGGACAAGATGGGATATGCCGTCCTTGGCGCCGATTGTGACTATAGCCTCCTCCTCATGGTCTATGTCAACGTCAAATCTTCGTTTGTACCAGCTTGAAATAGCCATCCTAAGCTTTGTAATGCCCTTTGATGCCGAATATCTGTGGTTGTGGGGTTTTTGAGCTGCTTCCAACAGCTTGTCGACGATATGCTTTGGGGTGGGAAGATCAGGGTTGCCCATTCCAAGGTCTACAATATCCTCGCCAGCATGTCTTGCATCCATCTTTATTTTGTTAACAGTTGTAAACACATAAGGTGGAAGACGATCTATTCTTGCAAATTTTTCCATAAAAACAACCTCGTACCCTATAAAAATAAATAGTTAATTTTTTGCTAAACTACAACACAAAGAACTTTATGTCAAAAAAATTGTTTTGACTTTCAGTCTAAATCGGTTTAATTTTTAAATAGTTGTCTATTAGTAAAGGATGGTTTTTTGTGGGAGATAAACATGAATAAGCCCTTGACCTATGCTGATTCGGGCGTAGATATTGACAAGGCCAACAACCTTGTTAAGGCCATAAAAAAGATTGCAAAACAGACGCCCAGAGCTGGCGTTATAGGTGAGATTGGAGGGTTCGGAGGGCTTTATTCGCTTAACCTTGCAAAGATGGACAGCCCGGTTCTTGTAAGCTCAACAGACGGAGTCGGAACAAAGCTTAAGATAGCCTTTATGATGGACAAACATGACACTGTCGGGATTGACCTTGTAGCCATGTGTGTAAACGATGTCATTGTGCAAGGCGCCAAGCCGCTGTTTTTTCTAGATTATCTGTCAATAGGGATGTTGAACACAAAAATTGCCACAGCAATTATCGGGGGGGTCGCAGAGGGCTGCAGGCAGGCAGATTGTGCTCTGATAGGTGGCGAAACAGCGGAAATGCCGGGCTTTTATAAAGAAAATGAATATGACTTGGCAGGTTTTGCCGTGGGTCTGGTTGATAACAGTAAGATTATTGACGGGTCTGAAATTCATGTCGGCAACAAGGTTATCGGAATAGCATCCAGCGGCCTTCACAGCAACGGATATTCTTTGGCTCGAAAGATCTGTTTTGATATTTTGAAACTAAAAATCGATGATTATGTTCCTGAGTTTGGTCAAACAGTGGGTGAAGAGCTTCTTACCCCAACAAAAATATATTCGTCAGCTATTTATCGTATACGCAAGGGGCTGCCAATATGCGGGCTTGCTCATATTACAGGCGGAGGTATTGAAGACAACGTTTTGCGCATAATACCAAAAGGATGCAATATTGTGATGCACAAAGAAAGTTGGGATATGCCCTCTGTGTTTCCTTTTTTGAAAAAGGCCGGCAATATATCCGATAACGAGATGATGCGCACTTTTAATAATGGAATCGGGATGATAGCGATTGTTCCTGAAGGTTCGGCACAGGATATGCTGGAGCGGCTTAGCGCTATGAAAGAGAAAGGATTTATAATAGGGGAGATAGTTAAAAGAAAAGAATCTGCCCGGCGCATCAAGTGGGTTTAGCAAATATTTATATAGCGAAACATATCACAATCCTTCCGCAGTCACAAAAAAATAGAAAAAAATCATACTCAATGCTTTACAACAGAACGCAATGCAAAGATTATAGCTGTGTTTATAGATTGATTAGAACACATAGACTGTTTTTAAGCTCTTTTCGTTATGTTATTCCCCGTCTGTTTCTTATCTTTCTTATTATAATTGCAACCGCAATGGTTTCTTTTGCACAGGGCCCTGAGCGATTGTTTGATGATGATCCTGCCGAGCCCTGGCATATTACTGCCGATGAAATAAGCTTTGATAAAAAAACCAGCCAACATATTGCAAAAGGAAATGTTGTCGTAACAAAGCAGGACAAAAGGCTTACAGCCGATTTTGTTCGTTTTGATGATAAAACCATGGAGGTGCTGGCTGTCGGCCATGCAATAATGACGGTAGGTGAGGATGTGCTTGTCGGCGATAAGATGGAGATGGATCTGGAGGCTGAAATCGGAACAGCATATAATGGAACAATATTTATTAAGGAAAACCATTTTTACATAAAAGGGGATAAAATACAAAAGACAGGAAAAAACTCTTATGCCATCGCCAAGGGCAGCCTTACAACATGTGATGGCGATTATCCGGCATGGAAAATAACAGGGAAAAACCTGAAGGTTACCATTGAAGGATATGGTTTTGTTAATCACGCGGCTCTTTGGGCAAAAAAGGTTCCTGTGTTGTACACACCCTTTTTGGTTTTTCCTGCAAAGATAAAGAGACAGTCCGGCCTTTTGCCGCCACAAATAGCATATTCGGAACGGAAATGGGAGGAATACATACAGCCTTTTTACTGGGCTATTAACGAAAGTTCGGATGCAACCTTATATTACCACCATATTGGACGCAGGGGAGAAAAAACAGGTTTTGAATACCGCTATGTTTTAGATGAAAAGTCAAAAGGAACCATGATGTATGACTTTTTGCGGGACAGGAAGGTAGAACTGGAATCGAGCGAAGAATGGGGATATGCGGACGATGGTGTGTTGCGGCCCAATTCAGACCGATACTGGTTCAGGATGAAACATGATAAGGCTTTGCCTAATGGTTTTACCGCAAAACTGGACATAGATATTGTCAGTGATCAGGATTACCTTGACGAATTTAAGGACGGATATACCGGGTTTGAAAAAACCGATAACTTTTTTAACAAAAGTTTCGGCAGAGGCATTGACGATTATACTGATTCAACAAGGGTAAACAGCCTGAGCATAAACAAGAGCTGGTCACAATTCAGCCTTAATGCCGAGACCCGCTGGTATGATAATGTCATAACCCGTCGCCAGGAGGAAACAGATACAACCATACAGATGCTGCCGATTGTTGATTTTAATGCATCCAAACAGCAGGTGTTCGGCACACCCCTTTATTTTGACCTCAATTCCAAATATACATATTTCTACAGAGAGGATGCTTCAGAGGCTGCTCCAAGTGCTCACAGGATGGATGCATATCCAAGATTGTATTTGCCATTAAGATTCAAACATTACCTTTCTTTTGAACCATCTGCAGGGTTTCGGGAAACAGCCTGGTATTTTGACAAAGAGGAATATAGCTCCTCTGATAAGGCAACGCTGTACAGAGAAATGTATGATGTCAAATTAGACCTTTCTTCAAACATTTATAGAATATACAGCTTTCAAAAAAGCCGGATTAACAAGATAAGGCATGCAATAACACCGCAGGTAATATATCAATATATACCAGAAAAGGATCAGAGCAATAAATATCCCCAGTTTGATGCTGTTGACAATATTGTTAGAACAAACCTTGTAACATATTCTTTGACCAATATTTTTACATCAAAATCGCAGACCAGCAACACAAACAAAGACAGCCATGATGAAAGCGATAATGATGAAACAGCGAAAGACAACAATGATGAAACCGCTGACTATACCTATAATCAGTTTTGCCGTTTAAAGCTGGAGCAGAGTTATAACATTAACGAGGCAAAAGAGGACACTCCTTCCAATTGGGCAAATCAAAAGGAAAAGCGGCCTTTTTCTACAATCTATGGCGAGATAGAGATAGCCCCTGTCCGATATGTTTCTGCGCAGGCAGATGCCACATGGTCTCAATATGAAAGCAATTTTAAATCACATAATGTTGCGGCAAAATTAATTGATGAGCGTGGAGACAGCCTCTTTGTTGAACACAGGTATGCCCAAGACTCGAGCGAATCTATTTACACCGATATAACCCTGGCAGTATCGGAGCAGCTAAACGTATATGCTGATTATGAGCGTAATCTTTACGGGACCTGGGATATTAGGAAAAGCATTGGATGTTTGTACAAGGCCCAGTGCTGGTCCATAGATTTTAACTACTCGCACGAGGATAATGACAGGAAATATGCATTTATAATTGGTCTGTACGGGCTTGGAGAATTTGGTAGAGATATGGTTGGGCGCATGATGGAAGAGCCGCTGTAACGGAGTTTGAGTCGTTAAATGAAAATAAAACAGATTAATCGTCTGTGGTATGTTGTGCATACGAAAAGCAGGTTCGAGAATGTAGTTAATGACGCTCTGGCCAAAAAATCGTTTGAGGTTTTCCTGCCAAAGATCCTGGTAAAAAGCAGGCGCCGTGACAGACGGTTAATGATAAGAACACCTCTTTTCCCAGGGTACCTGTTTTTAAAAACCGACTTGCACCATGCCAGCCATATTGAAATTTTAAAGACAGCCGGGACTGTCCGTTTAATCGGCAACAAAGAAGGGCCGATCTCTGTTGCTGCAGAGACCGTTGAATCACTTAAAATCATGGTGTCGGGAGACAACAAGGTTTTAACCGGCACCTGTTTAAAAAAAAAGGATCCTGTTATGGTGATTTACGGCCCGTTTGCAGGGGTGACCGGAACCTTTGTCCAATACAGGGGCAAGGGGAGAGTTGTTGTTGCTATCGAAGCCCTTAGACAGTTTGCTGCAGTCGAGGTGAACGAAGATGATGTTGAAAGGCTACCAAAAATATTGTTATAACCGCTTGACTTCTAAACAGGTTCTGTTTAATAATTTCACATTAAAGATATTAAACGGCAGGTATTGTAAAAAGGAGAGGATATGAATAAACTGGAGATTGTTTCTGCTTTAAAAACCAAGGCTAATGTCTCAAAATCGGATGCCGCAAAGGTGATTCAAATATTTTTTGGTTCTATGCAGAATGCTTTGGTACAGGGAGAAAGAGTTGAAATTCGCGGGCTGAACAGCTTTTTTGTAAAAGAGTACAAAGCATATACCGGCAGAAACCCAAAGACAGGTGATAATGTTCTAATAAAGCCCAAAAAGCTTCCGTTTTTTAAGGCTGGAAAAGAATTGAAAGACAGAGTAGATAATTAAATTTGTGTCCAAATTTGCGGTAATAATAGATCAAAAAAAGCCGGTACAACTTTTAACAGCCTTTCTGCGACACAACACCATTCCTAATGCCCTTCTTTTTACAGGCATGGAAGGTGTCGGCAAACGCACTACAGCCATGATGTTTGCCATGGCGTGTAACTGTCTAAGTAAAAATCCAGGGAGCTTTTTTCAGAGCGCGAATCAAGCAACAAACAGCCGGATTTGTTATTGTAAGGCATGCGTGAAAATCCGATCAGGAAACCATCCTGACATCATACACATTAAGCCGTCAGGCGGCTATATCAAGATTGCTCAAATACGTTCTTTGCGAGATGTTCTTGCCATGAAACCTTACGAGGCAAGGATGCGTGTTGTAATAATATCAGAAGCCCGTGCAATGAACCCTTCTGCCGGCAACGCGCTGCTTAAGGTTCTTGAGGAACCACCCGGCCGGACCATTTTGATAATTACCGCCATACAGTCGTTCGATCTTATCCCCACAATTGTTTCACGCTGTCAGCATATCAGATTTAACCCGATTTCCTGCAAGAGACTGGAAGATATTCTGGTTGACAAAGAAGGGCTTGATTATGATGATGCAAAAACAATCGCGATTCTGGCAAACGGGAGTTTATCTAAAGCCCTTTCGATGGTTGAGCCTAAGAACCGTATAAACTGGATAAACCGGCGCGCTTGGCTTATAAATACATTAAACCTTGATATGCCCGGGCAAATATCTACACAACCGGTTGTTTCTTTTTTGGCTTTTGCAGCAGAGCTATCAAAAAATAAAGAAATCCTGCAAGATTCTCTGGAGGTGATTAAATACTGGCTGAGAGACATTGTTGTATATAAATTCTGTCCCGAGAAAATAATAAACAGGGATTTGATTGATAACATTCAACGTGTTGCACAAAAACTTACGGTAAAACAATTAATAGAAAAAATTGAAGCTATCCGGACAGCACAGAAAAAAATTAAGGCCGGCGCTAATTTAAGGTTGACCTTAGAAGCGATGCTAATGCAGCTTGCGCAAAACAATACAAATAGTTAAAGATAATTATGGCAAAGATTGTAGGAGTAAAATTTAATTCTTTTGGCAAGGTTTACGATTTTGACAGCGGTGCATTTGTTCTTAAGCGCGGAGATTGTGTGGTTGTAGAAACAGAGCAGGGTCTTTGTTTTGGGACAGTTGCGGTGTTTCCCGTGCCGGGTTGTGAACGATTATCGGACAGGCCGCTTAAAAAGGTGTTTCGTCTGGCTAATGAAAAAGATTTCGAGCAGCGAGAGAAAAACCTTGAAAAAGAAAAATCGGCTCAAGCATTCTGCATTCAATGCATCAATGAGCTAAAGTTGAAAATGAACCTGTTTGTTGTTGAAAACTCCTTTGATGGCAGCAAACTGACCTTTTTTTTTACGGCCGATAGTCGTGTTGACTTTCGTGAACTCGTTAAAATGCTGGTCAACCAGTTCGGTGTCAGGATTGAGATGAGACAGGTCGGAATACGCAATCAGGCCAAGATGATCGGTGGTATCGGAAGATGCGGACGACCAATCTGTTGCTCCTTATTCATGAATACGTTTGAACCGGTTTCTATACGTATGGCAAAGGATCAGAAGCTGTCGTTAAACTCAACGAAGATTTCCGGTCTGTGCGGCAGGCTGATGTGTTGCCTTACATATGAATCTAAAAAGGATAGATTATAAAGAAACAGGAGGGAAAATGACCGAACCTTTTTACATAACAACTCCTATTTATTATGTAAATGCAATGCCCCACCTTGGGCATGCATATACTACTATTGCAGCCGATGTCGTTTGCCGGTTTAATTTTATGCGGCACAATGAAACCTTGTTTTTAACCGGTACAGATGAACATGGGGACAAAATAGTACGCGCCGCTAAAAAAGAGAATATAAGCCCCAAGGCCTATGTGGACCAAATAAGCAATGCTTTCAAAGAGCTATGGCACCAGCTTAACATTAAATATGATTGTTTTATCCGGACTACCGATCCAGCCCATATTGCTGTTGTGAAGCAGATTCTGCAGAAAATTTACGACGCAGGCGATATTTATTTTAGCGAGTATGAAGGGCTCTATTGCTTTGGATGCGAACGCTTCTTTACTGAACGCGAGCTGGTTGACGGAAAGTGCCCTGACCATCTTATTGAACCGGAACCCATTAAGGAGTCTAATTACTTTTTCAAGATGAGCCGCTATCAGGACTGGCTTGTTGATCATATTGAGAAGCATTCTGATTTTATTCGACCTGAACGATACAGAAATGAAGTTCTGGCATTTTTAAGCGAACCCCTTGAAGATCTTTGCATATCACGCCCAAAGAAGCGGCTTAAATGGGGAATTACCCTGCCGTTTGATAAAGATTATGTTACATATGTATGGTTTGATGCTCTTTTAAACTATATCTCAGCTCTTGGATATCCTGATGGAGAGCTGTTTAAAAAATTCTGGCCGCGTGTCCAGCATATAATTGCCAAGGACATTCTCAAGCCTCATGGTATATACTGGCCCATCATGCTCAAGGCTGCCGGCATTCCAATGTATAATCATCTTAATGTTCATGGATATTGGAATGTTGACCAGAGCAAGATGTCCAAAAGTATTGGGAACGTTGTAGGGCCGCTTCAGCTAAAAAATGTTTACGGGCTTGATGCATTCAGGTTCTTTTTGATGCGGGATATGGTATTCGGGCTTGATTCCAATTTTAGCGAACAGGCGCTGGTTCAGCGAATCAATGCGGATCTGGCAAACGATCTTGGCAACCTGTTTTCCAGAGTTATTGCAATGGTCCATAAATATTTCAAAGGCATAGTCCCGGAGGTTGATGCGGAAATTGAAAACGAATTTCAGCTCGGTCTTGAATCAGATGCCCTGGCCACAATTTCCGAATATGAGCAGGCCATGGAAAATTTTGCTTTTCATAAAGCTCTTGTGACAATATGGGAGTTAATCGCCAAGATGAACAGATATGTCGATGTTACGTCGCCATGGGTGCTTGCAAAGAAAAAATCCAGCCAAAAACAGTTGCAGGTTGTAATCTCAAATCTTCTTAACGGGCTTGGAGTAATAGCAGGCCTTATTTCACCGATCATGCCTGACACATCCGCAGACATGCAAAAGCACCTTGGCGTGGACCCGGACATGATTACAAAAGGGGGCTTTAATAATCTCGACATTCTTAAAACATGGAAAATAATCAAGTCCGGCATAGAGCTTCCAAAAGGGATCACCCTCTTTCCCAGAATTGACCTGAAAAAGAATAAGGCTGAAGCAGAGCAGGAGTCGGCTGACGGAGATCTCTTGTCTGTCTTAAAAACCGAGATACCCATAGAGGCGTTCGGCGCAATTGATCTCAGGGTGGCTACAATACTTAGCGCAGAATCGATTCCAAGGGCAAAAAAACTGCTTAAACTTGAGGTTGATCTGGGAGAAAAGCGGACCGTTGTAGCAGGTATTGCCGCAAGCTATAAACCTGAAGAGTTGGTCGGGAAACAGGTAATTGTGGTTGCAAATTTAAAGCCGGCCAAGATAATGGGAATAGTTTCAAACGGAATGGTTCTGGCTGGTGTTGATGACAAGGGTTGTTCTTTAGTAACGGTTGACAGAAATGTTAAGCCGGGAACACCTGTGGGTTGAAGGGAGGATTTAGAATGCCGGGTTTTGAAATATTTGGGGATGAGGAGCGGAAAGAGGTTCAGGATGTGCTCGATACAGGCGTGTTATTCCGCTATGGTTTTGACCAGGCGCGAAAAGGCCACTGGAAGGCAAAAGCTTTTGAAGCAGAGCTGTCAAAACTGACCGCAGCACAACATTGTCATTTGTGTTCCAGCGGTACGGCCGCGCTTAGTATAGCCCTGGCTGCATGCGGAGTGGGGGCTGGAGACGAGGTGATTGTCCCGCCCTTTACATTTGTAGCAACTATCGAGGCTGTGCTTGAAGCAGGCGCTGTGCCGGTTTTTGCTGAAATAGATGAGACCTTGTGTCTTAATCCCGATGCTGTTAATGCGGTTATTACCCAGCGCACAAAGGCTGTGTTGCCGGTTCACATGTGCGGTTCAATGGCTCGTATTGATGAAATAAAAGATCTTTGCGACCAAAAACAGCTTGTTTTGATAGAGGATGCCTGCCAGGCTATTGGCGGCTCCCTTAACGGAAAAGCATTAGGCACATTCGGCCAAATGGGCTGTTTTTCGTTTGATCCTGTTAAAACCATTACATGTGGCGAGGGCGGGGCGGTTATAACCGACGATAAAGAGCTTTATACAATAGCTGAAGGTTATGCCGACCATGGTCATGATCATACAGGCAGCGACAGGGGGCTTGAAAGCCATCCGATCCTTGGAACAAACTTTCGGATCAGCGAGCTGAATGCGGCTGTTGGATTGGCCCAGTTGAGAAAGATGGATTATATCCTGAAAAAACAGCGGGCGCATAAAAAAGCCATAAAAGATGCCATGTCGCAGTTTCCTGAGATCACTTTTAGAAGGATACCTGATGAAAAAGGGGACACAGCTACTTTTCTTTCCTTTTTTCTTCCGGACGAATCAAGGGCTCGCAAGATCGCAGGCAAACTCGGAAGCGCGGGAATTGACGCCTGTTTCTACTGGTACGACAACAACTGGCATTATATAAGGCGGTGGGATCACTTGAAAAAGTTGAAATCTGCGGCAAGGCTGCCTGTCGCGCTGCTCGAAAATCGCCCAGACTATGAAAATATAGATCTTCCTCAATCTGATCAAATAATGAGCAGAACCATATCAATGCTGATAAAACTTTCATGGACAGAGGATGAGCTTAGGCAGCGGATAAATAAGATTGTTGAAGTGATAGGCAAACATTAAACCACAAAACACACGAAGATTAGAATTAATGCTTTTATAATTTCTTCGTGCTCTTCGTGGTGAACAAAACACAACAAATAAGTTCTAAGGGGTGGTTATATGTTTCGTAATTTCAAAATGGTTTCACGGGTTGTTTTTGGCAGGGGCTGCTTTAATCAGCTTGATGATATTCTTGCTGAAAAGCGCAGCAAGGATGATTCTTTTATTGTTTTTTTAGTCGATGATGTATTTAAGCAAAGCTGGCCGGCAAAAAGGATTTCTGCAAAAAACAAGGATTTTATAATATGGGTTAATGTTAATGATGAGCCTAAAACAGCTTATGTTGACGATCTTACACTGCGTGTTAAGGAGTATTCAGACAGACTGCCGGACGGTGTTGTCGGCATAGGCGGGGGAAGTACCATGGATCTTGCCAAGGCGGTTTCTCTGATGCTGACAAACCCGGGTTCTGCCGCAGATTACCAGGGCTGGGACTTAATAAAAAATCCAGCGGTTTATCATGTCGGCATTCCCACCCTTTCAGGGACAGGAGCCGAGGTGTCCCGCACCACAGTTCTTTCAGGTCCTGAAAAAAAGCTGGGAATAAATTCAGACCATACGGTGTTTGACCAGATTGTGCTTGATCCTGAGCTGGTTGCAGGCGTGCCGGCTGACCAGCGTTTTTATACAGGCATGGACACTTACATACATTGCGTGGAATCGTTAAACGGCACATATATTAATGCTTTCAGCAAAGCTTATGGTGGAAAGGCTTTAGAGCTTTGCAGAGAGGTTTTTTTGGATGGCGGCGCTGATAGCGATGACAAACTGATGATGGCCTCATATTGTGGAGGGATGAGCATTGCCTATTCTCAGGTCGGAATATGTCATGCCCTTTCATACGGACTCTCTTTTGTGCTTGGTATTCACCACGGAATAGGCAACTGCATAGTTTTTGACTATCTTGATGAATACTATCCCGACGGGGTTAATGAGTTTCGCAGGATGGCGGACAAACATGCTGTTTGCCTTCCGCGCAACATTGTTGCAGGCATTGAAAAGGATCAGCTTGAAAAAATGGTCGATGTTGCCCTTGTTCTCGAGCCGCTCTGGGAAAACGCCTTAGGGGCCGGGTGGAAGAAAATAATGACCAGAGACAAGATAAAAGATCTCTACCAGAGGATGTAAAACAGATGCCGCGGTCAACTAAAATTAAAGAAAAATTATCCGGTTTTTGCAGGTCTTTATACAGCAGAGCCCTTTATTTTCTTCTGGCTGAAGTCTATTTTGGGAAAAATCCGGCCAGTGTTCCGGGCAATTCATTAGTCTTTTTTCCGTGCAGTGAAAATATCCTTTTTTGCGGATTGGCAGGGATTGTTTCAATAAACAGGGAAAATGTTTCCATCCCTGTCGCCAGGGTAATCGGTCAAACATAATATAAGACCTTTGAAAAATGCTCAATATATCCTGGTTCTGACCTGCTGATTTCAGATGCCTGTTGTTTTTAAGAGAGCATCTTTTTCTTTTTCAGTTAGATAGCGCCAGGTTCCTGTGGCAAGCCTTCCAAGCCTTATATTCGCGATCCTTATCCTCTTTAAGTGCGTGACATTGTTTCCTGTTTTTCCGGCCATGCGGCGTATCTGTCTGTTTCTGCCCTCTTTAAGCACAATCCGAAACTGTGTCGGGGAGATTCTTTTTGTTTCCGCGGGTCTGGTTTTTGTCCCCTTTATCGGCATGCCCTCTGCCATGTTCAGGAGAGCTCCATCGGTTATATGGCTTGCCACTGTTACTTCATATTCTTTTTCGTGATCAAAGGAAGGATGCGAAAGCTTGTGATGCAGATTTCCATCATTTGTTAAAAGCAAAAGCCCTGTTGAATCTTTGTCAAGACGTCCAACCGGATAAACGCGCCCTGAAATATCCAGAAGGTCGAGCACAATCTTATCGCCCGGCTGTTTGCAGCTTGTGACATAGCCCCTGGGTTTATTTAGAGCTATATAAACCAGATCCTGCTTAAACTCTATATGCTTGCCTTTAACCTCTACCCGATCCTTTTTCGGGTCTATTTTTGTGCCGAGTTGAGTTACAACCTTGCCGTTTACCTTAACATCTCCATCGGTTATATATTTTTCTCCGTGTCTTCTGGAACAGAGTCCCGCCATTGAGAGAAATTTTTGCAATCGCATCAATGCCATATTTTTATATGTGTACTAAGACCTGTAATCAGCATTTATCTTAACATAATCAATGGAGAAATCGCAGGTAAGAACCGAAGAAAAACCCTTGCCCTGATGAAGATCGATCAACACGGTAAACTCGGGTTTTTTAAGCACCTTTGTTGACTCGGCTTCAGAGGCTTTTCCGCATCCCAAACCGTTTTTAACCATCATAATATCATCAAAAAAGATATCAATCTTATCAGGGTTAACAGGAACATCGGCTCTGCCTGCTGCTGCAACAATTCTTCCCCAATTTGCGTCTTCTCCGAAAAAGGCTGTCTTTACAAGATTTGAATTCGCTACAATGCCGGCAATTTTATAGGCGGCTGTGTCTGACAGCGCTCCTTTTACGATAATTTCGACCAGCTTTGTCGCCCCTTCTCCGTCTTTTATCAGCTTTTTTGCAAGGGTGATCATGACTTCATTAAGGGCCCTTTGAAATGAATTGTTTTTAATGGAACCTTGAACAACAGCTTCTGACACACCATTTGCCATAATAATGACTGTGTCATTAGGGCTCATATCGCCGTCAATGGTGATTCTGTTAAAGGATCGCTTGGTTGCGGAGCAGAGGGCTTTCTTCAGAAACGCGGAAGAGGCTTTAATGTCTGTGCATATAAAACAGAGCATTGTTGCCATGTTTGGGCATATCATTCCGGAACCTTTGGCTATTCCGGTTATTGTAAAGGTTTTGCCTTTAATATCTCCCTGGATTGAAACTATCTTCGGCACGGTATCTGTTGTCATCATGGCTTTGGCAAGATCGTAAAATCCTTCATACGCAAGAGCTTTAACAAGGCCCGGAGATGCTTTTTTAATCTTTTCTATCGGCAATGGTTCGCCGATAACCCCGGTTGAAGCCACAAGCACCATCTCTTCGGAAATTCCAAGTTCAGATGCGCAAAGCATTGCCATGGTTTTTGCATCGTTAATTCCCTGTTTGCCTGTGCAGCAGTTTGCATTGCCGCTGTTAACAACAACGGCCTGGCATAGCCCGGACTTTATCCGCTCTCTGTCAAGCAGTATATGTGCGCCCTGCACCCTGTTTTTTGTAAACACCGCGGCTGCATTTGCCGGAACCGTTGAAAAGATCAGTCCAAGGTCCTTTTCGCTGTTTTTTTTAAGCCCGGATGCAATTCCTGCGGCCTTAAAGCCCGGGCACAATATTTTTTTCATAGTATTCATTTCGTCGTAATACTCCAATATTATGCAACAAACTATCTGCGGTTGTAAACATTTACCACAGAGCACACAGAGGTAAATCAATTATTTTTTAAAACCTGAAATGATTTTATCTAAACACTGTCGTTAAACCGCTTCGATTGTTGAAGGGGGCTTTGTTGCTATGTTGTATGTGACGCTTACGATGCCGGGTACATCGCGGATAATCTCGTTGGCGAGCTTCTCTAAGATTTCGAACGAGAGTTTAGTCGGTGTTGCAATTCGCGCATCGATGCTGTCCCAGCAACGCACCTCAATCTGCTGGCCAAAATCGCGTTTGCCCTCGCGCATCCCTGTTACGCGGTCTTCATGAAGGATTGCCATATACTGAAATGCACCGGTGTCCTTGAGTAATCGCTCGACAACGACGGTTGCCTTTCGGACCGTCTCGATGCGCTCAGGGGTTACCTTGCCTATCACGCGTGCCGAGAGGGCCGGTCCCGGGAACGGAATACGCTCGAATAGCTCGGCTGGAAGCCCGAGAGCCTTGCCAATCTTTCTAACGCCGTCCTTGCGAAGCTGAATGAGCGGCTC
The DNA here is from genome assembly GCA_035529315.1 of Anaerolineae bacterium. Classification (NCBI taxonomy): domain Bacteria; kingdom Bacillati; phylum Chloroflexota; class Anaerolineae; species Anaerolineae bacterium. The sequence continues at coordinate 6,183 of DATKWZ010000042.1, read as the reverse complement.
AAGGATTTGGTATCCGAAAGCTTCCTGCGGATCGATCCCGATCTGCTCAAAGACATTGTGCTGTCGTTTTATCCCTGCGACGGTCTCGTCGATATCTGTCAGTATAGTTCCCTGAAGAAGGTGTTTTGCCCCACTTTCTTTGACAATGTGTCCAAATACGTTTCGGTAAAAGGTCTGGGTAATTGCCTCGCGTTTTTCTTCCGGGTCGGCAACCTCCTTGAGCGCGGCAAAAAACTCTTTGTGCGCATCAACCACTTCGACCGTAACCCCTAACTTTTGAAAAAGAGCCGCAACATGTTCTGATTCTCCCTCGCGCATGAGGCCGTTTTCGATAAAAACAGTCTTAAGGCGTTTTCCAAGCGCCTTATGGCCGAGCATTGTGACCGTGGATGAATCAACGCCTCCGGACAGGGCATTGATCGCCATCCCGTCTCCAACAGAGAGCTGGATCTCTTTGACCTTGTCATTAATGAAACGCTCGCTGTTAAGGTCCTGAGCGGTAATTCCCTTAATCATATGCTAATCTCCTTATCACCATAAATTTATTTTGCTTAATAAAACAAACAAGTTCAGAGTTAATTTATATATATATAACATTGTTTTTAATGAAAATGCAAAAACTATATCATTCCAACAGACTCAAAAGCTTTTTTGCATTTTCTGATCAAAGGCATGCAACGAGAGGAAGGATGGGGCATAAAAAAACATGGCAAGCATTGTTTATTATGCTTGCCATGTTTGTATTATAAACCTGCAGATTTTTACTAATTCTTTGTTGGATGGCACTTTGCGCAGGTTGTAGGCGCTGCTTTTGTGCCGGTTTTCGTGTTGAATTCCTTATGGCAACCCTTGCAGTTGTCGTGAAGCGCCTCGGCATGGTATTCCAATTTTTGTTTCTTTGATAACTTCGGCGCATCCTTTCCCTTAGGTGCTTCACCAGGTTTCTTATGGCACTCGATGCAACCCTGAACCTTATCTCCTGCTTTGAGACTGTTAAGAGGCTTATTGCTTGCATCATGGTGGCATTCTCCGCAGCCTGCTTTATAATCCGTGGTATGCTTCTTGTGGGAGAATGTTACGACACCTTTTTTATGTTTGTAGGCTTTGTTCTCCATCTTGACAACATCAGGAACAGTGGTGCCGGCATAAATAACGGTAGCAACAAACAGGGCGGCGATGCCGAAAATAGCCATAATTATTAGAGATTTTTTACGCATAAATATACTTCACCTCCTTCCATATATCTATTTATCAAAAACAATAATAACTAAAATTACGCTTAGTGCATTTACCAAGCATAATGAGTTTTGTCAACAACAAACAACAGTCCGTTATATTAGAACTTTTTGCTGTTGAGACCTTTGCAAAACGCCCTCTTTTGCCCAATTTCTGTGTCAGGCTCAAATTTTAAGCCTCGAAATACTCAATGTATTCCTACGTTTAAAAAATTCGCCTTCCTTAAACTTGAACAAAATTAAGCGTTTTTCAAAGGTCTCCTATTTTGAAGAAACCTTATCGATTTCCTTTGCTTTTTTTCCAAAGATTCTGGCGCCGATTATGCTTATTTCATATAGCAGCATTAAAGGAACAGCCATCATTATCTGCGTTACAACATCAGGCGGAGTTAAGATGGCAGCGGCCACAAAAAACAACAGTAGTGCATATTTTCTGTTTTTTTTCAAAAATTCTACCGAAACCATACCAAGTTTAGCCATAAAGGTAATAATAAGCGGAAGCTCAAAAACAAGTCCAAAGGCAAGCAGTAATTTGGAAGCAAAACTTAAGTATTCACGCATGGAGGGAAGAGGCTTAATTGTTTCAGATGCAAACCCTAAAAAAAACTTAAAACCAAACGGGAAAACAATAAAATATCCAAATAGCGCCCCGCCAACAAAGAAAAAAGAGGATAAAAAAACTATCGGGATAAGAAAGCGCCTTTCTTTTTGATACAGCCCCGGAGCTATAAATATCCAGAATTGATAAAGAATAACCGGCGCTGCCAGCATAAAGCCGGACAGGAAAGCAACCTTTAAATAGGTAAAAAAAGCCTCGGGCAGACCTGTAAAAATCAGTTTGTCATCTGCGCCCATCGCCGATATAAGCGGATGAGATAAAATATCAAATAATTTTTCCTTAAACCCGTATGAAAGAACAAACCCTATGCCGACAGCTATAAAACAGATGACAAGACGCTTTCTCAGCTCTTCCAGGTGGCCGGTAAAGGGGATTTTCTCGGTCTCATCATTTTCAGTCATCTTTTAAAGATCCTCTTCCTCTTCAGGTTCCTTTTTGCTTTTTTTATCTGTTGAAGATGTTGAGACCTCTTTAGCTTTATCGTCAAAATCAATATTTACATCCACGCTTTTTCTGATATCATCATTCATGCCATCAAAGGCTTTTTTTACATCAGTTAATTCATTATCTACATCTATTGATTCTTTTAATTCAGTTGTAGCCTTTTTAAATTCGCGCATTGCACGGCCCAGGGATTTTGCGAGATCCGGGAGTTTTTTGGGGCCAAGAACTATAAGGGCTATAGCCAGTATTAAAATCATTTCAGGCATGCCGATGCCGAACATAAATAAAACTCCTTTTTATAAAGTTATCAGGCTTGTTTCGTACTGATTTTGCCCATAAGTGTCAAGCTATATTGCAAAAAATGCCTTGGCTAAACGCGGTTCAATCGGTTTTATCAACAGCATCAGGCTTTAGGATAAGAAAGAACAGTTTCCCTGGATGCTGCATGTGGCCTGCCGCTATTTCAGCATGTATGCCGTTTCCAAAAAATATATCCGCCCGGCCCGGCCCGGTAATTGCCCCGCCCGTATCCTGGTTTAACACAAATCGATTATAGTCTTTCCATGTATTAATCCTGCCTGCCCCGTCTATTAACGGCTTTTTTGTCTCAATAAAGGCCAGGGCGGCATTTGGAAATATTTTTCTGTCTAATGCTATGGATCTGCCTGGAGTCAATTTGACATTAAGGCAGCCCAGGGGTCCGTCATCTTCTATTTTGAAAAACACATAACTGGGATTGTAATGCAAAATCGTGTCAAGCTCTTTTGGATTATCCCGCAAATAAGCTCGAATTTTCTGCATGGACATCTCTGATCTTGGTATTTTATCCTTTTCAATCAGATATTTTCCTATGCTTTTATACGGCCAGCCGTTTGAGGTATGATAATGAACATTAATTGTTTTTCCGTTATTTAGATAGATTTTCCCGGAACCTTGAATCTGAAGAAAAAAGAGGTCAACCCGATCCTTTATCCAGGCAATGGGCTCGGCCGTATCTTCAAGACAACCCTGATGTTCAATTTCTCTGCGTTCATAGTAAGGCACAACCGTATTTTTAAAGTATCTTCCGATTATCTTTTTGTCCGAAAACATTGGAGAAAACAGCGAAAGATCGATTACAGCCAGATCATCAGGCCATGCGTAAACCGGAAATCTGAATTCGTCGCTCTGTATCAGGCTGCCTTCTAATATTGGTTCGTAATATCCTGTAAAAAGGACATTTCCTGATCCATTATTCCCGCCATTATTTTCAGTAGAACCGTAAACCAGAAAATTAGACCTTATAAATCCGTTCAAATCATGTTTCGATGGTTTTGTCTGAATAAAGGCTAAAAAACACTGCAGGGATTTAATCAGATGATCAGTTGTAAAGATGTCTTTGCCGAACATGAAGGTTCTATCAGAAGGAACCTGCTCAAGGTATGAAATGCTTTTACAGATGCTGTGTTCTAACCCGTCATAGAGCATATCATCTGCAAACACGGGATATTTTGACGGAGAAATTCTTGTGAGAGCAGCTTTTTTAACACCGGCACATCCTCCAACAAACAAAACAAATATGAGAACAAAACAATTTATATTACGATAAAATTGAGTCATGATTTCTTTCTTGTAAAAACACCGCTTTTTCCGCCGGACTTTTCAAGAAGATATATATCGGAAATAACCATTTCCCTGTCATATGACTTGCACATATCGTAGATGGTCAGCGCTGCAACAGATGCGGCCGTCAGGGCCTCCATTTCAACCCCTGTTTGTCCCACAAGACGAGCCGTTGTTTCGATTCTTATGGAGCTTGCTTTTTTTTCCGGAAAAAAATCAACCGATATATGTGTAATATTAAGCGGATGGCACATCGGAATCAACTCAGAGGTTTTTTTAGCAGCCATAACACCGGCAATCCTGGCTGTTTCAAGAACATTCCCCTTTTTTATTGTTTGATTATAAATCATTTCAAATGTTGCAGGATTCATTGAAACAACCCCCTGGGCAACAGCGATGCGCAAACTCGGCGCCTTATCTGTTACATCCACCATCCGTACCTTACCCTGCTTGTCAATGTGTGTAAATTCCTGCATAGAAAACCCCATGTTTTGATTAATTTATTTATTACACCGTCCCGGATTTACTAAACATTTTTGTCAAAAAGCGCAAACGTTCCCTATCTTCCCCCTGTCTCTGTTTGTTCTTTACCTTTTAGCCGCTCTGCGATAGCTCTGCCGGCAATAATCCCGCTTGTTGAAGACTGAAGCAGGCCGCGCGTAATACCAGCCCCATCCCCAATGGCAAACAGGTTGGTCACCTCGGTTTGCATTTCTGCCGTTACATCAAGGCGGTTGGAGTAAAGCTTGACTTCCACGCCGTAAAGAAGCGTGTGGCGTCCGTATACCCCTGGGGCTAATTTATCAAGGGCTTGAAGCATTTCGATAATGGTCACGAGGTGCCGGTAGGGAAACACAAAGCTTAAGTCTCCAGGTATAGCCTTGGCGAGAGTTGGCCGGGTAAGACAACGGTCAAGACGTGCCTTGGTACTGCGTCGACCTGCCAGCAAATCGCACAGCCTCTGAACGATCACGCCTCCGCCGAGAAGATTCGCCAGCCTCGCAATGTAAAGCCCGTAGGCAATGGGATCGTCAAACGGCTCAGTAAAAGCGCTGCTCACCAAGACTGCAAAGTTGGTGTTCTCGCTTCTTTTTTTGGCATAGCTGTGACCGTTCACGGTGGTGATTCCGGCGGACTCTTCCGCGACGACCTCTCCATAGGGATTCATGCAGAAAGTGCGCACCCTGTCGTCGAATGTCTTGGAGTAGTGTATGAGTTTCGCTTCAAAGCTGATATCCGTCATTTCCCTGAGTACAACGGCCGGCAGTTCAACACGGACGCCAATATCCACGGGGTTGGACCTGGTTTTAAGACACAGGGACTCCGCCTCCTTCTTCATCCAGCTTGCCCCTGACCGGCCTGGAGCGGCCACAACAAACTGACCGGTAATGGTCTGCCCATCGGCCAGTCTCACCCCGTGAGCCTTGCCATTTTCTGACAAAAGGTTTTGGACCCGGCAATTGGTGCGCACTTCGACTCGCCCCGCAAGGGAGTGTCTCAAACGGTCCAGGACAACCCGGCAGTTTTCGGTTCCGATGTGTCTGATACGCGTGGGAATCAACTCAAGCTCGGCAACGCGGGCCCGGCGGGCAAAAGCTTCCAATTTTGGAGACATCTCACCATAGACATGGCCCGGCGCTCCATGAGCGACATAAATTCCATCAGCCTTGCTGAGAAGCCGGTGAAGAGACTCCTGGTCAATGAATTCCCCCAGGAATCCGCCTATCTCAGGGGAAAGCGTCAACTTGCCGTCGCTGTATGCGCCGGCTCCGCCCCAACCGCAGAGCATGTCTTCAGCATTCTTGCGGCTGCGCTGTTTCAGGTCCTTCCCCTGCTCCAGCAAGAGAACAGACTCAACGCCAAGTTCCGCCAAGGATAGCGCCGCGAAGATACCGGCAGGCCCTGCACCAACAATAATCACTTCGTAGTCCATAGATTTGCCTCCGAACAATACCTGTGTTATGATAGCTATAGAAATTCTGATGTTTCGCCCGAAGAGACTGTCCGAGTATTATGTCCCACATTCAAATCGCTCTTTTTGCCAGGAGACCAGATTATTCTCATTTTGGGACTTGCTTTAATAGTTTATCTTTTGCATCTTTATGGCTGATTCCCGTTCCTTTTTCCAGTTGATTGAGAGAGGTTTGAATATCTGATAGAAGCTCGATTTTCTCTTGCATGGCTTCAAATTCATTTGCACCTAAAAGGACCGCGACGCCTTTCCCGTGCTGTGTAATTATCACCGGTCTTTTAGTATCGTGAACCTGCTTTATGAAGTTTGCC
>DATKWZ010000041.1 GCA_035529315.1 Anaerolineae bacterium | reverse complement strand
TTAAGCTTCGACAACGGCACCAATCACAAACATTAATACACTGTTTGAAACCACGTATGAGTTCAGTAAGTTATATATCCTTTGTGCCTGTCCTTGGCACAAGTCATGGAGTGCTGGTTAAAAAAGACAGATAAATCATTTTGCTTGAAAAATTGAATTTGGCTCCTTTACCGCCTTGACTTTGATAGAAATCAAGGGTGCGAAACTTGAGTAAATAAGCTGAACCTATTGCCAGTATTGTAAATAATACTTTTCATTCAAGCATTATTTACCATTTTTACATTTAATATAATAATAGTAATGTTGTCGTCTCCCCCATATTTATTAGCCAGATCCACCAGCGTTTTACAGGCTTTATCCGGCTTTTCTTTATTAACAACCGCAAGTATTTCTTCCAAAGAGACCTTATCGCTTAAGCCGTCGGAACTAATAACCAGGGCATCATCTTTGAAACACTGAATTTCGCAGATATCAGGCCTTACTGTTTTTCCAATTCCTATGGCGCGGGTGAGTATGTGTTTGAATGAGCCGCTCAGATACTTTGCTCCTTCCGTGTTGATAGCTGTCTGTTCGGCAAGAAGATTGTGGGTTACGGACAGAAGCTTTATACTTTTGTCACGCACAAGATATATGGGGCTGTCGCCTACGTTGGCTGCAATGATGGTATTGTCGGTGAAACAGACGGCCGATACAGTGGAGCCCATCCCCTGGTATGAGTTTATATCGCACGAGGCATGAGATACCACATGGTTGGCCAGATGGATGCTGGAGAGGAGCTGATCGGCCATTCCTCCTTTCTCTTTTCCAGACCGCTTCATGTGGTTTTGAATTGTTTCAACCACAAGCTTGCTTGCCGTTTCGCCGGCCTGGTGCCCTCCCATGCCGTCGGCTACCACATAAAGCCTCTGGTCATCATCCAGAAACAGGCAATCCTCATTATTTTTTCTTTTTTTGCCGATGTCTGTAATGCCTGATGATTCAATGACAACCATAATTATTTTTATATCACAAAAAAATATTTTACAAAAAAGCTTTTTCCCAAACAATAATCCTGTATTGATTTTGTTTTAATAATATTATATTTTAAACCTGATTAAGCAAAAAGCTCAATTGATAGTTGTCAGGGATTAGGATTAAGGGGATTGTTATGACAACGAGAGATCAGAAATTCGGCGAAAAAGGTGAATCTGTTGCCGTTGATTGCCTTAAAAAGCAGGGATACAGGATAATTGAGCTAAATTACCGCACTAAACTCGGCGAAATCGACATAATAGCAAAACAGGGGGAAACCCTTGTCTTTATAGAGGTAAAAGCCAGAAAATCCAGCCGGTTCGGTCGTCCTGAATTGGCGGTAACCCCCAAAAAACAGAGAAAAATTTCAATGGTAGCTTTATATTATCTCAAATCCACAAAACAAAGCAATACAAAGGCCAGGTTTGACGTGGTGGCTATTAATTCAACAAATTCAACAGAAGCAACAAAAGCAATAAAAGCAAAAGAGAGGCCAAACATTAAGATAATCAAAAATGCCTTTGAACTTGCCTACAAATAATCCTGAACAGCCCCGCAAAAAAGGGGATCTTTATGTTATTGCCACCCCTATCGGCAACATGGAGGATATCACTTTAAGAGCCCTCAATGTCCTGGGAAGAGTTGATTTTATCGCCGCAGAGGATACAAGGCATACATTAAGACTTCTATCTCATCATAATATTAAACGCCGTCTTATTTCTTATCATGAACATAATGAAAGGGAACGCACGAAGAACCTGCTTGATAAACTTAACTCCGGGTTATCGGTCGCGCTTGTGTCGGATGCCGGGACGCCGACTGTGTCTGATCCCGGCTATCAATTAATAAAGGCGGCTATAGAAAAGGATATAAGAGTTATTCCCATACCCGGTGTGTCTGCAGCCGTTGCCGCCATCAGTGTTGCTGGAATGCCGACCGATTCCTTTGTTTTTATCGGCTTTCCGGCTAAAAAAAAGGGAAAGCGGCTTGAGCAGTTGAGGAAACTGGTTTTTGAGCAAAAAACAATAATATTTTATGAATCTCCAAGGCGCATGCAGGCACTTTTAGAGGAAATAATATTGAATATAGGCGACAGAAAAGGTGTATTATGCCGTGAGATGACCAAGCTTTATGAGGAGTTTGTCAGGGGTAATTTATCCGACATTCTCAGATCGTTGAAAAGTCGTCCGTCAATAAAGGGAGAATGCACACTTCTTGTGGCCGGAGAAGAGGAAAATAAAGATATTTCCGTGGAAAAGGTAGGAGAGGAAATAAAAAAGAGGCTGGCATCGGCAAAAGGCGGCCTGTCCGATATAGCAAAAGAGATAGCAAAGAAATATAATCTTCCTAAAAACATGGTGTATGATGAGGCTTTGAAAATTAAAATGGAGGTAAAAGGCCAGCCACTAAGCCACAAAGGCACAAAAGAGAGATGTGATTGATAAATTGAGGAATTAAAAGTAGTGACATCCTTCGATTCCTAAAATATGAATTTTTAAGAAAATTATATTATAATCTTGGTGCCTTAGTGTTTTTGTAGCTGAACCATTACAATTGGAGAGGGAATATGCAAGGTCTTGATGCGATTTTTTCCCCGGAATCGGTGGCCGTTATAGGGGCGTCCACCAAGTCCGGAAAGGTTGGACACGATATTTTTGCCAATATCTTGAGCGGAAATTATCAGGGGACACTTTATCCTGTTAATCCTAATGCCAAGTCGGTTTTAAATATAATGGCATATCCATCTATCCTGGAAGTGCCCGGGGATGTGGATCTTGCGATAATAATTCTTCAGCCCAAATTAGCCTTAAGGGCTGTTGAAGAGAGTGTGATAAAGGGGGTAAAGGGAATTGTTATCGTATCTGCCGGCTTTCGGGAAGTGGGTGCTGAAGGCCTGGAGATAGAAAACAGGATAGCTGCTGTTTGCAAAAAGGCAGGGGTGCGCCTTGTGGGTCCAAACTGTCTTGGCGTGATCAACCCGCTTCCTTCGGTAAGTCTGAACGCGAGCTTTTCGGCGCGTATGCCTGCAAGCGGCAATATTTCCTTTATTTCCCAGAGTGGTGCATTATGCACGGCTGTTCTGGATTTTGCCGCTGACAGGGATTTTGGCTTTTCAAAGTTCATTTCCATAGGCAACAAGGCAGACGTGGATGAGCTTGATCTCCTGCGTTACCTGCATGAAGACATGGATACAAGGGTTATTTTGATGTATCTGGAAGAGCTTCGAAGAGGTCCGGAATTTATAGAGATCGTGAAAGAGATTACCTCCGGAAACAGGCCGACCCCTATACTCGCCATAAAGTCGGGAAGGACAAGCGCTGGAGCCCGGGCAGCAGCGTCCCATACAGGGGCTCTGTCCGGAGCTGAGGCGGTGTATGATGCGATTTTCCAGCAGACCGGGATGATTCGTGTTGATTCAATTAATGAACTTTTTGATTTTGCAATCGCTTTTGCCTATAAAAGTGAAAGCGCTTTGGGAAAACTCACAAGGAAGATTCCTCACGGCAACAGGGTCGCAATTGTCACAAATGCGGGAGGGCCGGGGATTATAGCTACCGATATTACTATGTCGTCCGGGCTCGCGCTTGCCAAATTTCACCAGGAAACGATTGATGCTCTTGCAAGCCATCTCCCATTTACAGCAAACCTTCATAATCCTGTGGATATCATCGGAGATGCCGCGCCGGATCGTTATGAAAACGCCTTAAGCGTTGTAATAAATGATGATGGAGTAGACGGCGCCCTTGTAATTCTCACACCTCAGTCCATGACGAACGTTCTTGGAACAGCGGAAGCCATTATAAGAATTGCCAGGCGTACTCACAAGCCTATCCTATGCTGTTTTATGGGGGTTGTTGATGTTTCCGCCGGAGTAAGATATCTTCAGGAATATGGTTATCCGGTTTATAAGTTTCCTGAAAATGCGGCAAAAGCTTTTGGAGCGCTTTATAGATATTTTAAGTGGTTGAACCGGCAGCATTTTGCGCAATATGAATTAAAGCACGATAAAGAGCGTGCCGCCGATATTATTAAAAATTGTCTTGAATCAGGGGAAACCCGTCTGGGCGAACTGGATGGAATCGAACTGCTTAAATGCTATGGTTTTAATGTATTGCCGACACAGCTTGCGGAAACCGGGGAAGAAGCGGCAGAGATCGCCGAAACCATCACCTTTCCTGTGGTAATGAAAATTGTCTCCCCGCAAATTCTGCACAAAACCGATGCCGGCGGAGTCATGTTGGGGCTTGAGAGCCGGGATGAGGTAAAAAAGGCTTTTAATAAGATTGTTGAAAAAGCTAAACAGCATGATCCCAACGCGGAAATAAAGGGGGTGCTGATTCAAAAAATGGCCATGCGTGGGGAAGAGGTGATACTTGGCATGAACAGGCAACCGGTTTTCGGGCCATTGCTCATGTTTGGTCTCGGCGGAATATTTGTTGAACTTTTTCATGATGTTGTATTCCGCATAGCGCCTATCGGCAGAAACGAATCCCGCAGAATGATCCGCGGTATTAGAGGATATAAATTATTACAGGGCTTCAGGGGAAGGCCGGAGGTTGATATAGAAATTCTTGAAAAATCAATGGTAAGCCTTTCAGACATGTCAATTAACCACCCGGAAATCGATGAGCTGGATATAAATCCGCTTCTGGCCCATGAAAAGGGAAAGGGGGCTACCGTGGCTGACTGCAGAATTATTTTAAAAAAACCGGATGATCCGGAAGAATAGATAACTATTCGGCCGCAGATTGACACAGATGAACGCAGATGGGTTTAAATACAAGTAACCGTGAACCTTGAACCGTGAACGATTACAGAATGATATCAGCGATGATCAGTGTCAATCTGCGACTGAATAGTTGCGAGGAGTATATCAATTTGACTTCTATTTATCCGGTTATACTTGCGGTTCCTGATGATAAGAGAACCCTTTCCGGTAAAAACAGGACATTGTATCTCAGCAGGCATGCGAGGTATGCCCTTGAAATATCCGCCCAAAAGAGCCGCATTCATTTGGGTGAGCTTTTTAAGGATAAAAACGGCGCTCCCATGCCCTGTGGAGACAATTACTGGTCCCTTTCGCATAAACCTGCATATGTTGCTGCAGTAGTGGCTTCTGAAAGAATAGGCATTGATATAGAAGAAATACGGACATGTTCAGAGTCTCTTTTCAGGAAAATAGCGGATCACAGAGAATGGGGGCTTGGTGATACAGATAAATTTAAGCTGTTCTTTCGATACTGGACCGCCAAAGAGGCTGTGCTTAAGGCTGTAGGGGCAGGCCTGAAAGATCTTTCAAAATGCAAAATTGCGCAGATTATTGATGAAAATAATCTTGCCATAGAATATATGAATAAAAGTTGGCTGGTTGAGCATCTCTTTTTCAATGGGCATATTGCATCGGTAAATAAAGGTTTATATGATATTAAGTGGTCAGTGGTCAGGGATTAAAGGATTAAAGGATTAAAGGATTAAAGGATTAGAGGATTAAAGGATTAGGGATTAAGGGATTAGAGGATTAAGGAGTATTGATATGCATGTAACATTTTATGGCGCGGTCCGGGAAGTCACCGGATCGATGCATCTTGTTGCAACCGAGACCGACAGGATACTGCTGGATTGTGGAATGTTTCAGGGACGACGGAAGGAGACCGAACAAAAGAACAGAGTGCTTTCTTTTGACCCGCAGATTATCACAAATGTACTGCTTTCGCATGCCCATATAGACCATTCCGGCCGCATTCCCCTGCTGACGAAAAATGGATTTAACGGAAATATTATCTGCACTCGAGCCACGGCCGATGCCTGTGAATATTTGCTGGATGATTCCGCTTATATTCAGGAATCGGATGCAAATTATCTTAATTATAAAACCGTCCGTTCATATTTATATGGGTTGCTGGCATCTTCGGATAAGAAAAAGAAATCAGGCCATGACAATGAAAAAATAAGAAAAATTTTAAAGGGCAATCATAATGCTCTTAACACGGAAAAAATTAACGAATATATTGAGAAATACCATATGGAAGGTGTTCGGCCGCTATATACTGTTTTTGAGGCACAGCAATCATTTAAATATTTTAACGGTTATCCATATCGTCAATCTGTAACAATCGGTAAGGATACGACCTGTACCTTTTATGATGCCGGTCACATTCTTGGATCAGCCTTTTCCATTATCAAAACCATTGAAAACGGCCGATCATATACTATTTGTTATACCGGTGATATAGGCAGATTTGATACGCCGATACTAAAAAATCCGACCCTGAATTTTCACGAAGAGGACAGGGACATAGATTTACTGATTATGGAGAGCACATACGGCAATCGTTTGCACGAACCGGTGAAGGATTTAAAACAACAATTGAAGCAGGTGCTTATCGATACTTTCAACCGGGGTGGTTCTGTTTTAATACCATGTTTTGCATACGGACGCACACAGGAAATTGTATATTTTCTTCACGAACTCTATGATGAGGGAGAAGTGCCGCGGAGGCCGGTTTATGTTGACAGCCCTCTTGCGACTAAATTAACAGGGGTTTACGGCGAACATCCCGAAGTTTATGACAGGGAAACCAATGAAGTCTTTTTAAAGAAGGGCAAAAACCCTTTTATGTTTGACCAGATCCGTTTTGTGGGATCTGTTGATGAGTCAATGGATCTCATGCGGGATGAAAAACAGCATATTGTTATTGCTGCTTCCGGGATGTGTGAGGCCGGACGCATTTTGCACCATCTGCGTTATAAGATACATAATGAAAAAAACACCGTTCTTATTGTCGGTTATATGGCTCAAAACACTCTCGGCCGTCGCATACAGGAAAACGGCGAATCATATGAGAAATCCGGCAGAAAGGATCCGCCTCCGCAGCTTAGATTCCTAAATAAAATTTATCCGCTTAAAGCCCATGTTACAAGGCTGGGCGGGTTCAGCGCTCATGCCGACAAAAATGAAATGCTTCGATTTATCAGGGAGTCAAATTTACGCATAAAGAGAATCGCTGTAGTTCATGGAGAAGAGGATCAGTCGATTTTATTTGCCAACCAGCTCGAAAATGAGGGTTTTTCGGTACTTGTGCCCAGGGTTGGAGAGACGGTGTGGATAAAATAAAAATTTAAATAAGCAATCAGGTCAGAAAGGAAGTATGCGCGGTAATATAAATTCGCTTGGGATATGTCTGGGGGCATCTACAGTTTCACTTGTCTGGATGGAGCTTGAGCAGGGCAGGGATGGGAAAAACAAAACAAAGCCCCGTCTTGTTAAATATTCACTTCATTCACACGAGGGAAATCCAAAGCAGACATTGCTTTCAGCTCTCAATTCGCTGGACATGAATTCATACGACAGGATTGCTGTGACAGGAAGGAGATTTCGTAACTTTGTAAACCTGTCATCCATATCTGAACCTGAAGCAGTGGAATATGCATATGGTTTTGTCAAACCCGCGGATATTGCATGTCCGGCAGTTGTTTCCGCAGGCGGGGAGACCTTCATGGCATATGTTCTGGACGGTCATGGGCAGATATCCAATGTTTTGACCGGCAACAAGTGCGCATCAGGAACCGGTGAATTCTTTCTTCAGCAGTTACGCAGAATGAAAGTAACGCTGAAAGAAGCGGCAAAGTGGGCGGTTACGGAAGAGCCATATCAGCTTTCCGGGCGTTGTTCGGTTTTTTGCAAATCCGACTGCACCCATGCAACCAACAAAGGCATTCCCAAATCAAAGGTAACCGCCGGGCTTTGCAAAATGATGGCGGAGAAAATATTTGAGCTTTTAAAAAAGGTGCAAAGAAAAAACATTATGATTGTCGGTGGCACCGCTCTTAATCAGATGATGATTGAGTATCTGCGCAAAGATATTGCGGGCCTTATTGTTCCTGAGGAAGCTCCGTATTTCGAAGCTCTTGGAGCTGCTCTCTGGGCGCTGGAAAATGAGACCGCCGAATTTCCTGGAATGTCGGATTTATTAAGAACAGAAGTCGCATCGTTTGACACACTTATGCCCCTTATGGATTTTAAAGAAATGGTTGAATTCAAGACCATCGCGATGGGGGATGTCCGGCAGGGGGATGAATGCATACTGGGGCTTGACGTTGGTTCAACTACAACAAAGGCGGTTCTTCTGCGGGTCGAAGACAATGCAATCCTTGCGTCCATTTATCTGCGCACCGACGGCGACCCTGTTGGAGCTTCCCGTAAATGTTATGATTCGATTCTTAAGCAGATAAGTAAAAATGTAAATCCTGATGAAATAAGTATAACAGGGCTGGGTGTTACCGGCTCGGGCCGCCAGATAGCCGGTCTCCACGCGCTTACAAAAGGGGTTATCAATGAGATAATCGCCCACGCGACCGCGGCAGTATATTTTGACCCCAGGGTGGACACAATCTTTGAGATAGGCGGACAGGATGCCAAATATACGTATATCACAAATGCCGTGCCATCCGATTATGCGATGAACGAAGCCTGTTCCGCGGGCACAGGTTCTTTTCTGGAAGAGTCCGCATACGAGACCCTGGGAGTGAAAATGGAGGATATCGGCGACATTGCTTTTAAAGGCAGGAATCCGCCTAATTTCAATGACCAGTGCGCCGCATTTATCGCATCCGACATAAAGAATGCCATTCACGAAGGTGTGAAGCACGAGGATATTGTAGCAGGTCTGGTCTATTCCATCTGTATGAACTACTCAAACAGGGTTAAGGGGAACAAGCCGGTAGGAGAGAAGGTGTTTATGCAGGGAGGGGTCTGTTATAACAGGGCGGTTCCCTTTGCCATGGCCGCGCTTGTGGGCAAGCCGATAGTCGTTCCTCCTGAGCCGGGGCTTATGGGCGCTTTTGGTGTCGCGCTTGAGGTCAAGAAAAGGATTGAAACAGGATTAATGGAAAAGAAGATCTTTGACCTGAGGGCTTTGCTTGACCGTGAGGTGGAATACGGAAAATCCTTTATATGCAAAGGTGGAAAGGAAAAATGTGACCGGCGCTGCAATATAGCTTTAATCAAACTGGAAGGAAAGAAATATCCCTTTGGCGGAGCCTGCAACAGATACTATAATTTGCGGAACAAGGTGAAATATGCCGTGGAAAAGCTTGACCTTATTCGTGTCCGGCAGCAATTAATTTTTGATAAGTATGGAGGTAAACTGCCTGAGGACGGCAGGGAAAAACAAAGGGGGAGAATCGGAATAAACAGAAGTTTCCTTGTTAACACCTTTTATCCACTTTATTCAACATTTTTTACTCAGCTGGGGTTTGAGCCGGTTGTGCCTGATTCCCCTTTTAAAGAAGGAATGGATCAGAAAGAGGCGGCCTTTTGCTATCCTGCAGAATTGACCCATGGTTTTTTTTATGCACTGATTTATATGAATAATCCTCCGGAGTTCATATTCCTGCCTCACTTTAAAGCTGTTCCTGCTCAAAGCTGTTACGCAAGCTCACAGGTTTGTCCTTTTGTTCAGGGTGAAACATTTTATCTCAGGACCACATTCAGGAAAAAACTGGATGAACTTAAGAGCAGAGGGACAAAGGTATTGACACCGCTGCTTGATTTGACAGAAGGGCTGGAAACCGCAGAGAAGCCTCTTGTTGAAACAGCCGTAAAGATGGGTGTCGGCAGAAAAGAGGCTGGAAAAGCTTTTGAAAAGGCCCTAAAGAAGCAGATGGAATGCTTTGCCGAGATGAAAAAGATCGGTAATAAAGCTATTGAAGCGCTGGAAAAGGATCCGGATAAAACAGCGGTGGTAATATTTGCAAGGCCTTACAATGGATTTGTTAAGGAAGCGCATATGGGAATTCCAAACAAGCTTGCATCAAGGGGCGTTCTGGTAATACCGTTTGATTTTCTTGCATTTGATGATGAGAAAATGAAACGCCATATGTACTGGGGAATGGGGCAGATCATATTAAAGGCGGCAAGGATTGTTAAGAGTCATCCTCAACTGTTTGGAACTTATATAACAAACTTTTCCTGCGGCCCTGATTCATTCATAGTAGGATATTTCAGGAGTCTTATGGGGCAAAAACCGTCGCTGACCCTTGAACTGGACAGCCACACGGCAGATGCCGGACTTGAGACCAGGGTTGAGGCGTTTCTTGATATTGTCGCGGTTTACAGGCAGCTTCTGGCAGAGAAGATGATTCCTCAAAAGGAGCACTCTTTTGTTCCTGCTAAAATAGAATTGAGAAAAGGAAAGATTGACTTGATAACATCTTCCGGTGAAATACTGCCGGCCGGTGACCCGCGCGTTACGCTTCTGTTCCCGTCGATGGGCAGGATTTCCTCCGAATCGCTGGCAGCGCTATTTCGCGGCTTTGGGTTCAATGCAATAGCTCATCCGCCGTCTGATGAGGCGGTATTGAAACTCGGGCGCGCAAACACTTCCTGCAAGGAGTGTTTGCCGCTGATACTTACAACAGGAACATTGCTTAACTATATTTACAACATAAAAAAGGAAAATGAGGTTCTTATTTACTTTATGCCTACAGGATCAGGCCCATGCCGGTTCGGGCAGTATTACATATTCATGGAGGACCTTGTAAAAAGGCTTGAACTGCCGGATGTAGCCATGTTTTCACTGACATCAGAGAATTCTTATGCCGGCCTGGGAAAAGATTTCCAGTTAAGAGCATGGTGCAGTGTTGTAATATCCGATGTTATGGAAGACATACGGTCAATGATATTAGCCAATGCAACAGATACCGAAGATGGGATGAGAATATTTAATGAGGAATGGAATCTGATATTGGAAGAGATAGAGAGAGGGGATTTTTCTAAACTGGAAAAACAGCTGGTTCGTGCTTCCGAGCATTTTAGCCGGATTTCTGTGAAACTTCCGCCAAAAGAGGTGCCTGTAATCTGCCTTATAGGTGAAATATTTGTCCGCAGGGATTCAATATCGCGCCAGTATTTGACAAGACGTCTGGCAAAAAGCGGATTTGCTGTTGTCTGTTCACCTGTTGCTGAATGGATATTATATTCCGACTACATCATGGATAAGGGGCTTACTGAACACAAGCTGTCAAGAATGGAGAAGCTGGCACTGGGAATCAAAAGGAAATATATGGCCCAATATGAAAAGCTTATTAAATCCATTTTATCCGGATCAGGGCTTGTTCACGCAGAACCTATTGATATTGAAGAAATAATTAACAACGCCATGCCTTATATATCGCCGAACCTGACAGGTGAAGCAGTTCTTACAGTGGGAGGCACTATAACCGAGGTGGCCTCTCATGCATGCGGCGCTATTGCCATAGGCCCGTTTGGGTGTATGCCGAACCGTCTTTCGGAGTCTATCCTGAATGTGATAATGAATCGCAAAGGAAAGCTGGCGACCGATCCTGATAATAAGCGGCTACAAAAAATGCTGACAAATATTGAAGATCTGCCTTTTCTGGCAATTGAAAGCGACGGTTCTCCTTTCCCGCAACTGATAAATGCAAAGCTTGAGACCTTCTGCCTGCGGGCAGGGCGATTGCACAAAAGAATGCTTGATGCATAAGTGAGCCATAGTATCCGGGCGATACCAATACCACCAATACTTGAACAAGATTTGATGCTAATGCCTGAAGATAAAAGCCGCATATCAAACCAGACTCTAAAAGACAACGAAGCAGTATTTTCTGTAAAAGGGTTAACCAAAGTTTATGATATGGGCGAGGTTAAGGTTCATGCTCTACGGGGAATCGATCTTTATCTTTTCCAGGGCGAATTAGTTGTTTTATTAGGGGCTTCCGGCAGCGGCAAATCGACTTTGCTGAATATTTTAGGCGGTCTGGATACAGCCACCGAGGGATGCGTGGTTTACAAAGACTGTGATCTGACCAGGGCAAACGATTCAAAACTGACCCAATACCGGCGTTATCATGTTGGATTTGTGTTCCAGTTTTACAATCTAATGCCCAGCCTTACAGCACGTGAGAATGTCGCGATAGTAACCGAAATCGCCAGAAACCCAATGAAGCCTGAAGAGGCGCTGGCGCTTGTCGGGCTTGATGACAGGATGGATCATTTTCCTGCTCAACTCTCAGGCGGCGAACAACAGCGTGTTGCCATCGCGCGCGCTATTGCCAAGAATCCGGAAGTTCTGCTTTGTGATGAACCCACAGGAGCGCTGGATTCTATGACAGGTATTGTAGTGCTTGAAGCGCTGGAGAAAATCAACCGCGACCTGGGTACGACAACCATTCTGATCACCCATAATGCCCCTATTGCCGACATGGCCGACCGGGTGATATGTTTAGCCGATGGATTGATTGTCGATGTGCGCAGTAATGCGCATAGAAAACCTGCCCGCGAAATAAAATGGTAGTGATATGAAGGCGTTAAACCGGAAGCTTTTGCGTGATCTATATGCCATGAAGGGTCAGGCTTTTGCCATAGCTCTTGTCGTTGCCTGCGGGATTGCCGCCTTTGTCATGTCTATCACCACCCTGAATGCCTTGCGCCAGACACGCGCCGAGTTTTACAAGGAATATCTTTTCGCAGATGTTTTTTTATCCTTAAAGCGCGCGCCCGAAGGTTTGCGTTTGCGCATCAAGGAAATACCCGGAGTGGACATGGTTGAAACACGTGTTGCAGCGGCTGTTAATTTAACCATTAAGGGTTACAGCGGGCCTGTGACAGGTCAATTGTTTTCCGTTCCCGATAGCGGCAAGCCTTTGCTTAACCAACTTTACCTGCGTCAGGGGCGCATGATCGAGGCAGGGCGGGATGATGAGGTTATGGTGAGCGAAGCCTTTGCACGGTCGCATGGTTTTAAGCCCGGCAGTAAACTGGGCGCTGTAATTAATGGACGACGCAAAAATCTGACTATTGTCGGTATTGTGCTGTCGCCAGAGCATGTTTATCAGATTGCTCCCGGCTCTTTGTTCCCTGACTTTGAGCGCTATGGTGTTTTATGGATGGGCCGCAAACCTCTGGGAACCGCATATAACATGGAAGGCGCATTTAATAACGTAACACTGACCCTGTCTCCTGGCGCGCGGATCGAAGATGTTATTGAAAGACTGGATAAATTAATAGAGCCTTATGGCGGGCTCGGAGCTTACGGTCGTAAAGATCAGCTTTCTAATCGTTATTTATCCGAGGAGTTCCGGCAACTTGGCAACACAGCCACGATATTTCCGATTATATTTTTAGGGGTGGCTGCATTTTTACTCAATCTTGTTGTCAGCAGGCTTATAAATATGCAGCGAGAACAGGTGGCCGCGCTAAAGGCATTTGGTTACAGCAATTATGCTGTGTGCCTGCATTATTTGAAACTGATCGTTTTGATAATATTGCTTGGTGTGGCCGGGGGTGTTTTGTCAGGCGTGTGGTTTGGAAGAGGATTAAGTGAATTGTATATGGAATATTACCGTTTTCCATTTTTAATATATGAATTTCAGCCGGGTGTTGCCGCTATTGCCGCATTAATAAGTATAACAGCGGGGATAACCGGCGCGCTTTATTCCGTTCAACAGGGCGTGCGAATTCCTCCCGCAGAAGCCATGCGTCCGGAACCGCCGGCAACATACAGGGAAACATGGATTGAACATATTGGATTAAAGAGAATAATGTTGCAGCCGAGCAGGATGATTATTCGGCATATTGAGCGCAAACCAATCAAGGCGCTTTTATCGACCATCGGCATTGCATTTGCCTGCGCGATTATGATAGTTGGCGGTTTTTTCCAGGAGGCTGTTGACTTTATGGTGGATGTGCATTTCCGACTGTCGCAGCGGGAAGATCTTGCCGTTACATTTGTAGAGCCTGCTTCTAAACGCGCGCTGTTTGAATTGCAAAGCCTGCCGGGCATCGAGTATGGCGAAGCCTTTCGTTCGGTTCCGGTGCGCCTGCGATACCAGCATCGCACTTATCGCACCGCTATTATGGGGGTTAAGCCGGGCGGCGATTTGCAGCGACTTCTTAATAAAAGACTCCGGCCGTTTGATCCGCCTCGGGAAGGGATTTTGTTAACAGATTATCTTGGCGATATTCTTGGCATTCGCGCCGGGGACAAATTAAGCGTAGAGGTGCTTGAAGGAAGCCGGCCTGTTCGTATGGTATTGGTGGCCGGACTGGTAAGCCAGTACATAGGAGTTTCGGCTTACATGAACATAGATGCGCTTAATAATTTGATGCAAGAAGGCAATGTTATCTCAGGGGTCTATCTGGCGGCCGATCCTTATTATCATCCTGAAATTTTGAGCAGACTGAATGAAATGCCGCGTATTGCAGGCATTGTTGAGCGCAGGAATGCGGTGAAAAGTTTCTATGAAACCATTAGTGAACAGTTGATTGTATATACATCCTTTATGATAATGTTTGCGGCCACTATCGCATTTGGCGTGGTATATAACAGCGCAAGGATTGCTCTTTCAGAGCGCAGCAGAGAGCTGGCAAGCATGCGGGTTCTGGGTTTAACGCGCGGTGAGATATCATATATTTTGCTCGGCGAGCTTGCTGTGCTGACACTTGCCGCCATTCCGCTCGGTTGTCTTATCGGTTATATTTTATGCGCCTATTTTGTTGATCAACTACAGACAGATCTATACCGGATTCCGCTGATAATTGAATCAGGCACATATACCCTTGCAGCAACGGTAGTGCTGGTTTCGGCCACAATATCAGGGTCGATCGTGCGACGCAGACTTGATCGACTTGATCTGATCGCGGTTTTGAAAACAGGGGAGTAAACAAAAATGAATTGGAGCAGACTCACAGGTTTCTTCATCCTCTTTATTGCTATTTTGACGGCTGTTATTTATGGGTTCTGGCCAAAGCCTGTTCTGGTTGATGTTATGGAGGTGACTTGCGGTCCCATGACGGTTACGGTGGAAGAGGAGGGTAAAACCAGGGTAATCGACCGTTTTATTGTCTCGGCTCCTGTAGCCGGTTTTGCGCGTCGTGTTGAGCTGGATGTTGGTGACAGTGTAACTCAGGGACATGTCCTTGTTGATCTGGAGCCGCTGCGTTCCGATGTCCTTGATCCGCGCAGCCGGGCAGAAGCAAATGCCAAGGTGGCGGCGGCAAAGTCAGCGATGCGTGTTGCGCAGGAAAATTCCTTCGCCGCCCGAGCAGACGCGGATCTTGCCGTAATTGAATATGAGCGAAAGAAGAGGCTGCGTGAAAGGGCCAGTATATCTCAGGAGGAGTTTGACAGAGCTGAGGCGCTGGCGCGTCGGACCGAAGCCGTCCGCCGATCGGTCGAGTTTACGGTCGAGGTCGCGCGTTTTGAGCTGGATGCCGCGCTAACCGCGCTTGAGTACTCGGCAGCCAGAAATGATGGCATGTTGCCGGAAAAGGTCGCGATTAAGTCGCCTGTGAATGGGCAGGTATTGCAGGTTTACCACCAGAGTGAGGGGGTGGTGAATGTGGGGCAGGCGCTGGTTGAGATAGGCGATGCGCGAGCTCTTGAGGTGGAAATAGATGTGCTGTCATCCAATGCTGTGCGTATTGCATCTGGAACCCGGGTGCTTTTTGATCGCTGGGGCGGCAAACAGAAGCTTGAAGGCAGGGTAAGGGTTGTCGAGCCTGTGGGATTTACAAAGGCTTCTGCCTTAGGTGTTGAGGAACAGCGGGTGCTGGTTGTGGCGGATATAACTTCTGAGCCAAAGCTCTGGAAGCGACTCGGCCATGGCTATCGGGTCGAAGCAAGCTTTATTCTCTGGGAGGGTGAAAACATCATTCAGATTCCGTCGAGCGCATTATTTCGCAAAGGCGAGCAATGGGCGGTGTTTGTGTTTGAAAACAACAGAGCAGTTCTCCGAAAGATTGAGGTTGGTCAACACGGCGGTTTAATGGCGGAGGTGATCTCCGGACTGGCTCAGGGGGAACAGGTGATTACCCATCCTGATGATACAATAAATGACGGAATCCGGGTTTGTCTTCGTCCCCGTTCTTAAGCGGGAAGATATTGGTATCACCAGTATTTCATAAATAAAAACAGGTCATTTGACCGGCTTCAATGGTCTCATAATAATATTGCCCAAAATGAAAATACTACTCATATATCCATATTGTCTTGAAGGCAGGGTTCATGCCGAAGAGGTTAGTTTTGTGCCGATAGGGCTTTACTATATAGGGGCCCTGCTAAAGGAGAATAATTATGATGTAGAAATACTGAACTGGCATGATATTAATGAAACACCTCAAAAAATAAAAGAGACCTTTATCGAAAAGAAGCCTGATGTGATAGGTTTTTCCATAGTGCACGCAAACCGCTGGGGCGCCATAGATATCGCCAGGATTGCGAAACAGCTTGATCCGGATGTAAAGATTGTTTTTGGAGGGGTCGGCGCCACATTTTTATGGGAGCATCTTTTAACATATTTCAAGGAGATCGATTTTGCCGTAATAGGAGAAGGTGAGTACACCTTTTTAAGCCTGATTAAATGCTTTCAAAAGAATTGTTTTGATAAGACAGGGCATGAAAACATAAAAAATATTAAGGGAATCGCTTTCAGAAAAGACGGCAAAGCAGTTAAGAACAAGCCTGCTGATAAAATTCAGAACCTCGACGAATTGCCTGTTCCTGCAAAATATTTTAAATATCAACATGTTGCTTTGACCCGGGGTTGTCCCGGAAACTGCACCTTTTGCGGGTCGCCCAAGCTTTGGGGACATAAGGTCAGGTTCCATTCCGCCGACTATTTTGTCCAACAGATAGAGCTGCTTTATGAAAAGGGGGTTACCTTTTTTTATTTTTCAGATGATACATTTACGTTCAAAAAAGATCTGATGATAGAGGTTTGTAAAAAGATTATTGAAAGAGGCCTCCAAATCGTCTGGGTGGCAATTTCTCGGGTTAATCATGTAAGCGAAGAGATTTTATGCTGGATGAGAAAGGCCGGCTGCATTCAGATCAGCTATGGGGTGGAAAGCGGTTCTGAGAAGATAAGAGATCTCCTGAATAAAAATATTAAGACCGATCAAATCAAAACAGCCTTTGCGCTGACAACAAAGTACGGCATACTGCCACGGGCCTATTTTATTTATGGTTGTCCTGGAGAAAGCCGGGATACGATTCAGGAGACCATTGATTTGATTCATGAAATCAAACCGCTTGCCGCTATTTTTTACATACTTGATATATTTCCAGGAACGGCCCTTTATTCGGATTTTAAAAAGAGAGCTAAGCAAACCGACAATGTCTGGCTAAAGAGGGTAGAAGATATTATGTATTTTGAAACCGATCCGGCCTTATCCAGGGAGTTGATACTGGCTTTTGGGAAAAAACTCAGAACCGACTTTCACAAAAACATCTCCGGTTTTGCCGATGAAGTTGAACTCATAGATGATAAGGAATTTTACAAACTACATTCCGATTTCTGTTCAAGGCTTGCAATGACCTTTGACTATGGCGATTATTCCGGAATTGAAGTTGTAAAAGATAAAGAAGGGGTTGCTGAAAGACTGTATGAAAAGTCTCTGGGTTATTATCCTGATCATCGAGCATATTTAGGATTAGGTATTATTAAGCAAAAAAAGAGGTTGTACGAGGAATCAATCAGCATCCTTTCAGACGGTATTGAGAAATTTCCGGACAGTGAGCAGCTCCATATCTGTCTTGGGATAAGTTGCATGAATACAGGAAAGTATAACAAAGCAATTTCCTATTTTAAAAAGTTTAAAGATTCAGACCAGGCGCGTTATTATATTTCAAAGTGTCATTAACTCAAGTTTCGCCCCCCTTTTATTTATTAAAGCCTTTTTCAAACGGCAAGGGCCAAAATAAATTTGGCTCTTTTACCGCCTTGAGTTATTAGTTCTTTGCCTGGTTCCATAGACTTTTATTGTTTTATCTGTGCCTGTCTGTGTGGGTCTGTGGCTGGTTCTTTCTTTACGATTTTTTAAGTTGCCACGGCATCATCTGCGATCCTTTAAATACAGCTCCGCCCACAAGCGCAATAAAAGCGCTGACAAGAAACATGGCAAATGAACCCATGCTTTCATACAACCAGCCGCTGATTAAAAATCCTATTGTCATGCCGAGCCCGTAAGTTACGGCATTATTTGCGGCCTGTCCCAGGGTTTTGGCTTTATCCGGAGTCAGCGAATCTATATAGAGTATGCTTGCAACATGAAATGATCCGTAAGTTATTGCATGAAGAGTCTGTGAAAGCAGGATTATTAACGGAGATTCTGCGAAAAAAAGTATCAGCCATCTTAAAGTTGCCACAGCAAATGAAAACACCAGGACATTTTCCATTGAGTAGCGTTTGAATATTATGTCCGATTTTATCATTACAATGATTTCCGAAAATGATGCCAGGGCCCAGGCAATTCCGATAAATGTGCTGCTATACCCCATATTTGCAAGGTGAATGGAAAAAAAGGTATAGTAGGCTCCGTGGCTTGCCAACATTAAAAAAGCGCAAAAAAGAAAGACAATAACCGGTTTTTTAAGAAGAACCTTTGCGTTGGAAGTATAAGCCTGCTTTTTAAAAGTGACGATATCCGGAATTTTCGTGGAAATAAAAGCCTGGGCCAGAGACCCTGCGAAAATAAGTATAATAATTATTTTTATGGAATACAGATCGATTATTTTGCCTAAAATTATGACAACCGTTATAAAGGCTATTGAGCCCCAGACTCTTAATGAGCCGTAGCTTTTTTTTTCTTTGCCTAATACATCGATTGTAAATGCTTCAAGGAGGGAGATAATGGGAGCATAAAAAATACCGTAAAAGATGGTAAGGACAAACATCGGCCAAAAGTCGGCAGTAAATATGAAAAATGCCCATATTGCAGTGCTGATAAAATTACATAATATATATATCGGTTTCCTGATGTGGAAGCGATCTGCCATGGCTCCCCAGAACAAGGGGAATAAGATAATAGCTATTGTTCTTAAGGCTGATAGAGCACTTATTTGAAAACCGCTGAAACCGATGTGAAAACAGTATAGATTAAAATAGGGCAAAAAAATGCCCATTACGCCAAAGTATATAAAGTACTGTGAGCCAATAACGAATTTACGTGAAGAGTTGCGCCTGCCGATCATATCGGTTCAATAAGGTATTTATAGATAAAAGGCAATCAAAGTGTTTAACGCCACTCTCTTCTTTACAAATTTTTTTTGTGATGATATTTTTTATAATATTGATGAACTCGTAAAAAAAACGAATTCATCTTACCAGTCCATCAAGTTTATTGCATAGGTTTTATCTTTATGTCCGTATAAAATCAGGAGCAAAAAATGGATTATATTAAAATAAAATTCAGCAAGGGACCTGATCGCTTAAATTCAGACACAGGAAAATGTATTGAGGGTATGTTTCGATCAATGAGTCCGCTCTTCGCTCTTTCCGAAGGGGTGTGGAAGCCTCAGATGGATATATATGAAACAGATGAAGAAATAATTATTATAGCCGAAATTGCAGGTGTGGACAAAGAGAATCTGGGCGTGGAAATCAACACCAGGGCAGCCAAAATTTATGGCAACCGCTCTGAAATACCCAGAGTTAAAAATTCAACATACAGACTGGCAGAGATCCAGTATGGCAGATTTGAGCGAATATTGTTTCTTCCGGTTCCTATTGATGTTGATAAGGTAATTGCAACATATTCAAATGGTTTGCTTCAGATCAGGCTTGCTAAATTGCCGGCTGATAGAACGCACAGGATACCGATTTCAGGTGGATAGCCGTTTTATATTTCTTATCATTTTTTGGAGGTACCTATGACAGAGCAGCTACTGCATGACGGGATAGGAGCTAAAACTGTTCCGGAAGTTCTTCCTGTTTTGCCTTTAATTGATACAGCGCTTTTCCCTAAAATGGTTGTGCCTGTTATAGCCATGCAAAAGGAATCGGTGCAACTGGTGGATGAGGCAATGTCTAAAGATCGTATTATAGGGCTTATTATTGCTAAAGAAATGAAAATTAAATCCAGTTATACGCCTGATGATTTATATTCGGTAGGCATAAGCGCTTTTATACTTAAAATGGCAAAGTCCGAAGATAATACGACTCAATTACTTGTCCAGGGTTTAAGCAGGTTCAGGGTAAAGGATTTTATAAAAACAAAGCCCTATCTTCAGGCACGAGTGGAGTATATTAAGGATAAAGAAGAGAAAGACAAGGAAACTGATGCACTGACGGCAAATATTATTAGTCTGTTTGCCAGGGTGGTTGAGCTTTCTCCTGGTTTGCCGCAGGAAATCGCGGCAATGGCGAAGTCGATACAGGAATCCGGTACATTAGCAGATATGGTTGCTTCGCTTATTAACGCAACACTTGAAGAAAAACAAAAGGTTTTAGAAATTTTTGATGTTAAAAAACGATTAAAAGAGGTTACAAGGCTTTTAAATTACCAGGTAGAGGTTTTAGAATTAGGGAACAAGATACAGTCTCAGGTGAAGGGAGGCATGGATAAGCAGCAGAGGGAGTATTATCTGCATCAGCAACTTAATGCTATCAGGGAAGAATTAGGTGAAAAGGATGAAACCGCTGTTGAAATTGAAGAATACAAGGCAAAAATAAAGGAGAAAAAGCTTCCCGAAGAGGCCCGCAAAGAGGCTGAACGGGAAATCAACCGCCTGTCCCGCATGCACCCGTCTTCTGCCGAATATACTGTAGCGTCGACCTATCTTGACTGGTTGACCGTTCTTCCCTGGTATGAAAGCACCACGGACAACCTTGATATAAAAAAGGCAAGAAGGATATTAGATGAAGACCATTTCGGACTCAAGAAACCAAAAAAGCGTATTATAGAATATCTTGCCGTTCGCAAGTTAAAGCCTGAATCAAAGGGGCCGATACTGTGCTTTGCCGGTCCTCCGGGAACCGGCAAGACATCCCTGGGAATGTCAATAGCAAAGGCTTTGGGACGAAAATTTATCCGCATTTCATTAGGTGGCGTCAGAGACGAGGCTGAGATCAGGGGGCATCGGCGAACTTATGTCGGCGCGCTTCCCGGCCGGATAATTCAGGGCATAAGACGCGCTGAATCAAACAATCCTGTTTTTATGCTGGATGAAATAGACAAGCTTGGGAGTGATTTTCGAGGAGATCCATCATCAGCCCTGCTGGAGGTTCTTGATCCGGAGCAGAATTTTTCCTTTACAGATCATTACCTGGACGTGTCGTTTGATCTGTCAAAGGTAATGTTTATTACCACCGCAAATATTCTTGAACCCATACCTCCTGCATTGAGGGACAGAATGGAGGTACTGGAACTTTTAGGTTATACACAGGACGAAAAGATTAGAATTGCGACACGGTATCTTATACCACGCCAGCGTGAAGCACATGGCCTTAAAGCCTCTCAGATATCCTTTTCAAAAGGGGTATTGCAGAAGATAATTTCAGGCTATACACGAGAGGCCGGCCTGAGAAATCTGGAGCGTGAAATCGCGACCATTTGCAGGGGGGTCGCGACAAGGATAGCTGAAGGCGAGGCGGAATCTGCGAAAATAACGGTTAAGGATGTTGCGGTTTATATCGGCTCTGTTCGATTTGCTTCGGAAGTCAGCGCAAGAACTTTAACCCCCGGTTTAGCCATGGGGCTTGCCTGGACACAGGCAGGTGGCGAACTTCTGTTTGTTGAAGCCACCGCAATGAAGGGCAAAAAGGATCTTACCTTAACCGGACAGTTAGGCGATGTGATGAAGGAATCCGCGACAACGGCTCTTAGTTTCGTACGTAGTAATGCCATTCCCCTTGGTATTGCCGAAGATTTTTTTGAAACTCAGGATATACATATTCATATACCGGCGGGAGCCATACCCAAAGACGGCCCTTCCGCGGGCGTTACCATGCTTACCGCCCTGGTTTCACTTCTTACGCATAAAAAGATTCAAAAGGATCTTGCCATGACCGGTGAAATAACCCTGAGAGGTCAGGTGCTGCCGGTTGGTGGCATAAAGGAAAAGATCCTTGCGGCTCATCGAGCAGGCATAAAAACAATTATTATGCCAAGCTGGAATAAGAAGGATTTAGAGGACATACCTGAAAAGGTTAAAAATGAAATCCATTTTTACTTTGTTGACAAAATGATGGATGTTTTGAAAATCGCGCTTGAGAAATAAAAAAATAAAAAACTATCAATATTGATTTATACTCGGTGCCCTCTGTGAACTGTGGTAAAGTTTTTGCAAATGATAAAAAAGAATAGCCTTTATATATTTTTAACTTTCTTTGCCGGCTGCGGCCTGTTGTTTTCTGCTTTTGGTTGCTCAAAGACAAAGTCTCCTCAGAGGGTTGCCGGATATCCAAAACCATATAAGGTCATGGGTAACTGGTACCAGCCTATTCCTCATTCTCAAGGTTTCAGCCAGAGCGGAAAGGCATCATGGTATGGCGAAAAGTTCCACGGAAGGAAGACCGCAAACGGAGAGACGTATAATATGTATGCAATGACGGCAGCGCATAAAACCCTGCCGCTTGGCACCTGTGTAAGGGTGAAAAATCTTCAAAACAACAAAGAGATTGATGTAAGGATTAATGATCGAGGGCCGTTTGTCCGCGGCAGAATAATAGATCTTTCCTATACCGGGGCAAAAAAGCTGGGCATTGTCGGCCCGGGCACAGCGCCGGTTCAAATAACAGCGCTTGGAATCCCTTCTCCATCAACGGCAAAAAAGGATTCCGGCCCATCCTATGTTCCAATAGATTACTATAAAGGGGACTTTACCGTTCAAATAGGGGCATTTGTTGATCGCGACAATGCTGAGAGATTAAAGCAAAAACTTGATTTAACATATAAGAATGTTCATGTTACTACCTTTAACAATGGATATGAAACATTTTACAGAGTGCGTGCGGGCCGATGCTCAACTTTGCAAAAGGCAATAGAGTATGAAACCTTCCTGATAAAAGAGGGATTTAAAGGGGCTTTTGCAATTGCAGAGTAGATATACTTATTCACGGCGGTAATATAATACTCAAGTTTCGCACCCTTTTTATTTAGCAAATCCTTTAGACGATAAGGGCCAAAATAAATTTTTAAAGCGAAATATTAGACCTTAAGCTTCGACAACGGCACCAATAACAGACATTAATACAATGCTTCAAACCACGTATGAATTCAGTAAGTTATATATTCTTTGTGCCTGTTCTTGGCACAAGTCGTGGAGTGCTGGTTAAAAAAGACCGATAAATTATTTCGCTTGAAAAATTGAATTTGGCTCCTTTACCGCCTTGACTTTGATAGAAATCAAGGGTGCGAAACTTGAGTATAATACCATCTGAATAGATACGATGATGGAGTAAGATAATAATGCAAAGGGTTGTTTTTCTTGACAGAGACGGTGTTATAAACAGGGATTCGCCGGACTACATAAAAACCTGGGAGGAATTTGAGTTTCTTCCCCAAAGTATTGAAGCGATAAGGCTTTTAAATTCAAATGGATTTGCCACTATAATTATTACAAACCAGTCTGCAATAAATCGCAACATGATATCAAGGGATGGGCTTGAGCATATTCATGCCCTGATGAAAAAAGCGATTAAATCAGGGGGCGGCGAGATAAAGGATATTTTCTTTTGCCCGCATACTCCTGAAGAAGGATGCGATTGCCGCAAGCCTGAACCAGGATTGATATACCAGGCGCAAAAAAAATACCAAATCGATCTTGCAGCTTCAATAATGGTGGGCGACAATGCAAAGGATATTGAGTGCGCGCGCAGGGCAGGTTGCGGGTTGAGTGTTCTGGTAAAGAGCGAAAACTTTTTAAATGCTGAAAGGCTCCTGTCGGAAAGGAAAATTTTTCCTGATTATACAGCTTCTAATCTCTATGATGCTGCGATCTGGATAAGCAGCCTTTCCTTATGATAACTCTCCAGGGACATCTTGAAAGAATTACCTACTATAATGAAGAAAACCATTATACTGTCGCGCGATTAAAGACAGACAAAGATCAAACATCTGTAACCGTTATAGGGTTCATGCCGGCTGTCAGCCCTGGCGAAACTCTTAAAATAAAAGGCAGATGGGAGACACACCCAAAATATGGCCGGCAATTAAAGGTCGAGTCATTTGAAGTTGTCCTTCCCTCAAGCGCTGATGAAATAAAAAAGTATCTTGAATCAGGTTTTATTAAGGGGATAGGCCCGAAAATTGTTGCGGCCATTATTAACCATTATGGAGATAGAACCCTTGAGATAATTGAAAACAATCCTGAAAAGCTCGCCGAGGTTAAAGGAATAGGCAAGGTAAAGGCAGCGCATATAGGCAATTCCTGGAGAGAGCAACATGTAATAAGAGATATTATGCGCTTTCTTCAGGAAAACAAAATTGCAACTTCATACACCGCAAAAATATTTAAAGAGTATGGAAATGATGCCGTTGATATCATCCAGAATGATCCTTACCGCATAGCCGGTGATATCTCTGGAATCGGCTTTTATATTGCCGACAGCATCGCTCAGAACCTGGGCATTCCAAAGGATAAGCCGGAAAGGATTAATGCATGTATTATTCACATCATAGAACAATTTGTCGCACAAGGGGATACTTTTGCCCATGAAGAGCAGATCCTTAAACGCTGCGAGAATATTTTTAAGATTGAGCGAAGTAAAACCGAAGATGCCATGCTTGCCCTTGCCGATGCAGGGGAACTGGTTATAGAAAAAACTGCGGGCGCTGAGACCGGCGCTGTTTATCTAAAAAGCCTGCATGAGGCGGAAAAAGGTATCTCCGACAGATTAAAGGCTGTTTTATCTGTTCCAATTCCTCCTTTGCGTATAGATTCGCAGCAGATTACGCAGGAAGTATTGAGAAAACTTGCCATCAAACTTTCTTCCGAGCAGCTCGATGTTTTGCGGGAGTGTCTTTCTCACAGGGTTATCGTAATAACCGGAGGCCCTGGAACAGGCAAAACAACACTTATCAGATCTATTAATGCCGTCTTTGAACTTCTTGGAAAGAGAATCATTCTTGCGGCCCCGACCGGACGGGCGGCCAGGCGTCTTTCAGAGGTTACCCGCAGGGAGGCAAGCACCATCCACAAAATTCTGGGATATAATTTCAAGGATGGTTTTTTTGATAAAAATCAGGATAATCCGCTTGACGCAGATGCGATAATCATTGATGAGGCCTCGATGGTGGATGTATATTTAATGTTTTATCTGCTTAAGGCAATTTCCATGCACTGTGTATTAATACTGGTCGGAGATACTTTCCAGCTTCCATCGGTCGGCCCTGGAAATGTTCTTGCCGATATTATCAATTCAAAAATAATAAAAACTTTTGAGCTGAAGAAGATTTTCAGGCAGGCTCAGGAGAGCCCCATTATTATGAATGCACACAGAGTCCGTGAAGGGAAGATGCCTGACCTCACAAAGGATTATATATCTGAAAACCTGTCTGAGTTTTACTTTATTGAGCAAAACAATCCGGACAGGGCTGTTAAAACAATAGTTGAACTATGCACCAAAAGAATTCCAAAGGTTTTCAATTTTGATTGTATAAATGATATTCAGGTATTAACCCCGATGCACAAGGGAGAGGCAGGCACCGCCAACCTGAACAAGGCGCTTCAAAAGGCTTTAAACCCAGGCTCTGCGCGTAAAGGCGGTCGTTTTAATATAGATGACAAAGTCATGCATTTGAAAAACAATTATCAAAAAGAGGTTTTTAACGGTGATATTGGAACGGTTACCTCCATTGATACGGCAAACAGCCGGCTTTCCGTGGATTACTACGGCAGGATAGTTGCCTATGATTTTGCGGAAACAGAGGAGCTTTCACTGGCGTATGCTATAACCGTGCATAAGTCACAGGGGTCGGAGTATCCCGCGGTGATCGTGCCGATAATGACCCGGCATTTTGCTTTGCTCCAGAGGAATCTGCTGTATACGGCAATAACAAGGGGCAAAAAACTGGTAATACTTGTGGGCTCAAAAAAAGCCATAGATATTGCATTGAAAAACGACAGATCAGGAAATCGTCTTTCAGGGCTGGCAAACAGGCTGTCTGAAACCGGAAAGTAGTTATGATCTCATTGTAGAGGCTTATCCCGAGCCGGACCTTTTGCTGTCGTATTTCTTCATATCACATATTTTCCTACCCCCGCGTCAAAACCCTGAACATTTTTCCTGCCTTTAAATATTGCTTAACTCTCATCTTGGCATAACAAACTGACTTTAATAGATATTAACACATTTGTCTTTTATGGCACATAAGTTGCTTAACTTAAAGTTAAAGTTAATTTTTAAGTTTACCGATAAGAATAACAATATCGTAACTACTCAGGTGGATAGGCTGAAGTCTGAAAATTGAGCAGTTACCAATATCTTTGACAGGATTAACGAGATTTATATGTTTTCTTTTTTTCTTACATCATGATCATCCTGTAAATCCTGTCAAAAAAACTTATAATTCAGTAAGTTGGGATGCCTCTCGGTATGTAACCCAGGGGGGCGGAGCTTGTCCAAAGGTTTCTTCACGCCATGCAAGAAAACAACCTAATAAGTATTCAAGAAGTTAGTACACTCCTCAATGTGCCAAAACCTACCCTGCGTTTCTGGGAGAAAGAGCTGGATGGCATTCTTGTGCCCTTGAGAACCCGCGGGGGGCAGAGGCGCTATAGCGATGAACAAATCTCCGTAATTTATGAGATCAAAAAATTGAGAAATAAAGGGATAAGCCTGCTTGAGATTAAGAAAAAACTCAGTAATGGTGACAGAGGAGATAGCTCAAATTCAAACCGAATCGATCTTCTGGCGGACAGAGTAGCGGAGGTTGTGAAGGCGGAAGTTAATAAGTTTTTTAACGGGGAAACTTAAACCATGATTAATGTTGCAGTAGTTGGATCCGGGTACTGGGGGAAAAATTTAGTTCGCAATTTTGCCGAACTGGGTGCGCTTCACACGATTTGTGACAAAAACACCGCGACCCTCAAATCGTTTCAGGAGAAATATCCGGATAAAAAGTTTCAAACCTCCTTTGAGGCAATACTGGAGAATCCCGCGATAGACGCTGTAGTTATCGCCACGCCGGCAGAAACCCATTTTGAGTTAGCTAAAAGGGCCTTATCGGCAGGCAAGCATACGTTTGTGGAAAAACCGCTGGCCATTGTAGGTGGTGAGGCTGAAGAGCTCCACCGGATTGCACGCGACCGCAATCTTAAACTGATGGTAGGGCACATACTTCTCTATCATCCGGCCATCATCAAGCTTAAGGAGATTGTTGATTCGGGTGAGTTGGGCAAAATCAATTACATTTATTCCAACAGGCTCAATCTGGGCAAATTTCGCAGCGAAGAAAACATCCTGTGGAGCTTTGCCCCCCACGATATTTCGGTCATTCTCCATCTATTGGAAGAGATGCCGACACAGGTCATGGCCCAGGGCGGCAATTATTTAAACAGGGATATTGCCGACGTGACCATGAGCATGCTTTCTTTCAAAAGCGGGGTTAAGGGGCATATCTTTGTCAGTTGGCTGCATCCTGACAAAGAACAGAAACTTGTGGTCGTGGGCGACAAAAAAATGGCGGTCTTTGATGATACCCTGTCCGAAGGCAAGCTCCAGATACATGATAAGGGGGTTGAATGGGTGAACCGCCGGCCTGTTGCCAGAAAAAATAAAGCGCAAATCGTTCCAATTGAATCTGACGAACCCCTTAAGGCAGAATGTGCCCACTTCCTGGAGTGCATC
Organism: Anaerolineae bacterium; assembly: GCA_035529315.1. Classification (NCBI taxonomy): domain Bacteria; kingdom Bacillati; phylum Chloroflexota; class Anaerolineae; species Anaerolineae bacterium. Next base: position 2,544 of record DATKWZ010000041.1, on the reverse strand, counting down.
GAATCTGACAGAACACCAAAAACAGATGGAAACAACGGAATCCAGGTACTGAAGGTGTTAAACGCCTGCCAGGAATCTCTGGAACATCAGGGGGCTGTCATTGACATGAACGGTAGCTCCCATTCGGAATCGTTTTTTGCGCATGAAACATCCGTTATTGATGCGCCATGCCGGATTGGAAAAGAAACAAAAATATGGCATTTCAGCCACATCATGTCCGGCGCTGAAATAGGAGGGGGATGCAACATTGGGCAAAATGTGGTCATCTCTTCCGGCGCTAAAATAGGCCGCAACGTCAAAATCCAGAACAATGTCTCAGTTTACAAAGGAGTGACCCTTGAAGATGATGTCTTTTGCGGTCCTTCCATGGTCTTCACCAATGTTATCAATCCACGGAGTAATATTTCCAGAAAACACGAATTCAAAAAAACCCTGGTCAAAAAGGGCGCAACTATCGGGGCCAATGCCACCATCGTATGCGGGCACACCATAGGTAGCTACGCTTTTATCGGCGCAGGAGCGGTGGTGACCAAAGATGTGCCGGATTACGCCCTTGTACTCGGCAACCCGGCAAGGATTTCCGGCTGGATATGCGAGTGTGGTCATCAAATACAATTCCAGGATGGAATTGCCCTCTGTAATGACTGCGGAAAGCAATATAGCCAGAGCGAGGAAGGGGTTAAACACGTTGAACATGGATGGTGTAGTTAACAGACTATGGATGCTATATTTTCATAGTGACCCACCAAGTTCCGCCGATTTTCTGCTTGACATTTTGCATTTGAAATGCATAATTTCCACCAAAGAGATTTGCTATGATCCAGAACTATATTAAGAGAACGTTGGAGCCGATCATCAAGAGAGCCGCCTCAGAGTTTCCTGCGGTGGTGCTGACCGGGCCGCGCCAGTCCGGGAAAACGACGCTCTTACAATATCTTTTCGGCAAGAGCTGTGGCTACGTGTCACTGGAACCCCCTGATGTCCGGGCTGCTGCGCTGGAAGACCCGCGCGGTTTCCTCGAGATGTATCCTTCACCGGTGATATTCGATGAGGTGCAATACGCTCCCAATCTGCTTCCCTATGTGAAAGAAAAAATTGATGCTGACCGGGATCGTAGTGGACAGTATCTGTTGACTGGCTCACAAAATTTGCTGCTTATGGAGAAGGTGACTGAGTCTCTAGCCGGCCGCGCTGCCATATTGCGCCTCCTGCCGCTTTCGCGTCGTGAGGCGGAGGGACGGCCGCAGATTTCTCTGCCGTGGGACTCTAAGCGACGGTCGTCTCCGGAAATAACATATTCATATCGTGAACTCTGGAAAGGGTTTCTGCGAGGCGGTTATCCCGAACTCCTGGCACATCCTGAGCGCGATATCAACCTTTGGCATGCCGGCTACGTTCAGACGTATTTGGAACGGGACGTGCGTACTCTCCGGCAGGTCGGGGACCTCTCCCAGTTCCAGAATTTCCTTCGGGCGTTGGCAGCTCGGAGCGCCCAACTCCTTAACCTGACGGAACTATCTCGAGATCTCGGTATTGCCGTCAACACGGCCAAGGCGTGGCTGTCTGTGCTTGAGGCCACATACCAGATAATCGTGCTACGCCCATACTTCGCTAACGTTGGGAAAAGGCTTGTCAAAACGCCAAAGATATTTTTTATGGATATGGGAACACTCTGCTATCTCGCAGGCCTTAAAAGCCCCGAGCATGCGGCTTCCGGGCCTATGGGCGGAGCAATCATGGAGACCGCAGTGCTTTCCGAGATCGTGAAGACCCTTACGCATCGCGGCATTGATCCACAGGTTTATTTCTGGCGAACTATGGCAGGAACAGAGGTGGATATCGTGGTCGAGACCAACGGGAAACTTGTGCCCATCGAGGTAAAGCTCTCAGCCACTCCGCGTCCGACCATGGCTTCAGCCGTCAAGACTTTCCAAAAGGATCTGGGAGACAAGGCAATGCCCGGGTACGTGGTGCACCCTGGAGAGGTTGCCCTTCCGCTTGGTCAGGGTGTGTCGGCTCTTTCGTTTGCGGAATTGTAGCTTACCCCAAGTGGATGAATAATCCATGCATTTATTGCCTTTCCGTAATGCTTTCTAGGCATGAATAGATTAAAAGGACTAAAAAGGATTTCTTAATGGAAGACAAACTAAAACAGGGCGAAGCGCTTTTTGCTGAAGGGAAGATCGAAGAGGCGGAAAAATGCTTTTTGAGTCTTTTGGAGAAAAATTCCGAAGATGTGGAGGCGCTTAACAATCTCGGGGTGCTCCATTACGCAAGAGGGAACATTGAGGAAGTTGAAAATTATCTTTTGAAAGCACTTGCCATCAAAGAAGACTATTCGGATGCTTTGTTAAATCTGGCAGACTTATACCAGAAGGCCAAGCGCTGGAAAGAGGCAGCGATACAATTAGAGAAATTTATAAGTATAAACAATCATGACTACAATGTCTTCAATCAGCTTGGTCTGGTCTACCTCGAGATGGATAATACCGTGAAAGCACTGCCAGCCCTTAAGAAATCTATAGAATTAAATCCCGAACAGAA
>DATKWZ010000040.1 GCA_035529315.1 Anaerolineae bacterium | reverse complement strand
CTGGGTCCATTTTCCATCCCAGAGCAATTTGGTGAATTCTTGATAAGGCACGATATGAATACCTTCGTCGGTCTTCCTCATCCTTTTTTCAAGACAAACGATGATCTGCCACTTTACCTCAGGGAAATCTTTTTTGAAATTGACAAGTCCCCTGATATCCCCGGAGGTGATTTTTGACTTGCCCTTTGCTTCAATAGCGACGGTACCTGGCCCCAGGATAAAATCGACTTCGATGCCGCTGGAAAGTCGCCAGTATGAAAGTTCATAGAACAATTCGCTGTATTTTGCGTGAACCGACAGTTCATGAAACAGCCAGTTTTCAAAAGCTTTGCCAAACAGTTCCGATCCGGGCTTGATGACTCCACGCCTTGCCAGATGGTTGACCACGCCCAGATCCCGAAAATAGAATTTCGGCGCCTGAATCGTGCGGCGCTTGGGCCGCAATGTGAAGGCCGGCAGGAAGGTGCCCATCAAGGTATCGACCAGGATGCCATAATGGTCCCGGACCGTGGAAACTGAGATCCCCGTTTCTCGTGCAATGTTGGACATGTTCAGCATTTCCGTGTCCCCGATGGCTGCCACCCTGAGAAAGTCGGAAAATATTGGCAGGCGACGCGTCAGGCCCTCTTCCAGAATTTCTTCCCGCAAGTAATCATCCACATAGGCACGAAGCGCCAGAGCAGGGTTTTCAGCCCCATAATGATCTGGAAGCGGGCCGGTGTTGACGAAATGCTCAATGGAAAAATCAGCGCCAAGTTCTTGTGCTACCAGGCCGAAGAGTTCATAGCGAATCGCACGGCCGCCCAATAAATTTGCATGCCCTCGTCTAACTTTTCTCGCACTGGAGCCGCACAATGCAAAAACACGTTGCCACTCCTGAATCATGTAATGGATTTCATCCAGAAGTACAGGGGCCTTCTGGATTTCGTCAATCACAATCAGTCGTTCATGTGAAAGCGCTGCCACCTCTTCCCGCAAGAGCGACGGCTCCTTTGCGTATCGCATGAGTTCATCGGTTTTGAGGAGATCAATTCGCATTGCATCCGGGTAGCATGTCTTTAACAACGTTGTTTTACCGGTCTGGCGCGCCCCCCAGAGGAAAAAACTCTGCTTTGGTTTTTCAGGTAATCGAAGATTTCTTTTGTACATTTTTCGACCTTCCAATAAAAAACATGTATATTGATGGTTGACATGCAAAATGACACGATTATTTAATGGTGTCAAGAAAAAAGGTAAGAATAGGAAAACGGAGACAGGGGAAAATAGGAGTAGGAAAAACGGAGGACGGAAGTCAGAGGGGGAAGAGGGAAGAGCGGGAAGAGGGGACATAAGAAGATAAGAAGATAAGAAGATAAGAAGGTGAGAGGATTAGAGGGCAGGAAAAGATAGAAGTCAGAGAGGGAAGAGGGGACATAAGAAGATAAGAAGATAAGAAGGTGAGAGGATTAAAGGGCAGGAAAAGATAGAAGTCAGAGGTCGGAGGTCGGAAGTCAGAGGGCAGAGGATTAAAGACCAGGATGGCTTCCTTCGGGATGGATGGCTTCGCTGGATGAATAGAATGATTCGCGTTGCGAATGGGATGAATTCCTTAATGAAAACTGGTCAGGATTGGAATTCTGATTATAAAACTTCATAAATATTCTATGACAGAGTTTTTATAGAAGGCTGACCTTAAGCTTCTATCCGTTTCTTGATGAGCCTGTAAACTTCTTTTCTGTGAATTATACCGAAGATAAAAATACTGTTACTGGAAACTTTGAAAACAACACGGTAATCTCCGACTCTCAATTTCCAGTATCCTTTGAGGGTTCTTCGCAACGGCTTTCCATAGGCTTCAGGTTGCGTGGCAAGCCGATCTTCGATGGCTCTCTTGATCGTACCTCTGTTTTTAGCATCAATTTTAGGCAGGTCAGATCTTTTAACGTCCGGATGGTATCTGAACCTTAAGACCATACATCATCATGGCTTAGCGCCTTAGAGTCATTCCATGACTTTTCCCTTTTTTCAGCAAATGCAGAAAGGGCGATATCCTCTTGAATCTCCAGGGCCTCTTTGAGCAAATCCCTGACTTTGGCTGATAATGAGACATTATCCTTTTTTGCCAGAAGTCGGACATCCTGGTAAAGCAAATTGTTCAGGACTACATTTATACGTGGATTTTGAGTCGGCATAGTCTTTTCCTCCAGATAAAATTAAATTTAAGTGTAACAGTGGTGACACGCCATGTCAAATTAAAAACGGGCTGTTACTGATCAGGCGTTAACAAAAGACTATAAGAGACCTTTGCATAACGTCCCCTTTTGCCCGATTACTGCGTCAAGCTCAAATTTCAATCCTCGAAATATTCAATATATTCCTCCGGTTGAAATTTTCGCCTTCCTTGTACTCGAACAAAATTGAACATTTTTCAAAGGTCTCTATAAATCAGACAGGATTTACCCTCCAGAGGCGGGCAGGCATGATATCCAGGATATTGGTAAGCTTTTAATAAAGCGCACTAAGCATTCTTAACGGATTGAATATAAAGGCTTTTTCAAAAAGCTTTTGACTATCGAGATATCACCCTAATTGTTGAAAAATGAATATTTTAATAACAGGTGCTAATGGCTTTATTGGGAGCGCGCTCTGCGGTCGATTAGCTTCCGGCAACAAAGTAATTGGGGTGGATATTACAGGCCCCTCAGATGGGGCGTTTAATATTGCATGGGAGCAGGCTGATCTGATTGATCAGGATTCTGTGTCCGTGATTTGCGAAAAATATTCCCCGGATGTTGTCATTCACTGTGCCGGTATTGCGCACCAGAAGATCGGGATGGTAGATTCTGCTACTTATATGCGGGTTAATAGTGCAGTGACGGAGAATCTTGCGAAGGCTGCCGCTAAAAGTAATCCTGGCGTGTGTTTCATCTTTTTTTCTTCGGTGTCGGTGTATGGGGAGGGGGAACAAAGGTCAGGGGTCAGTGGTCGGGGGTCAGGGAAGGGACAGTGGGCAGGGGTCAGAGGTCAGGGGACAGGAAAGACGGATAAGGGAGACAGGAAACAGGAAACAGGAAACGGAAGGACGGAGGATGGGGATTGTTGGCCTTCGAGTGATTATGCTGTGAGCAAGTTGGATGCTGAGAGGCGGCTTGTTGCTTTGTTTGATGGCGGTAAACTTCATAATTTGGTTATTTTGCGTTTGGCGCCGGTGTATGATCGCGGATGGAGTTTAAATCTCGACCGTAGGGTCTTTGCACCGAAAAAACTTGCTTATCTTAGGTTTGGTTCAGGTTCGCAGAGAATGTCAGCATTGGCGAGGCCGAATCTGGTTGAGTTTATTGCCCACATATTACAATCCGCAGATTATCTCACGCAAAGGCGCAAAGGGGCAAAAGGGGAAAGAATATCTACAATAGATGAGATAGGTCTGGATTCCGGCTTTCGCCGGAATGACGAGAATGAGGACCGGAATGACGAGAATGAGGACTGGAATAACAAGAAAGAGGGCAGGAATGACAAAAAGCAGAACCTGCAGATATTCAACGTCTGTGATGCAGAGCCTTATGAATTTAACAGGATTATTGGGGTCTTTAAAAAATCCGGTATTCAGCCGAACAGACCTGTGATTTCAGTCCCGCTTTCATTTGTCTGGTTTGCGACACGGATTGCGGGTATTTTCTTTTCCAGTAAAAGGGAGTGGATTCATTCCTGTTATGACAAACTGGCGTGTGATCTGGTTTTCGATAATGGGAAGATGATGGGGACGGGGTTTAGGCCAATTAATAGTCTTGAAAACATATTTTTATCTTAGATACTGATCCATGATGAAACGAATTTTTGATTTTATAATGGCTTTTGAGGCGCTTATTTTGTTGAGTGCGCCAATGTTGATCATTGCCGTTCTTGTGAAAGTGACATCAAAAGGACCGGTGCTTTATTGGTCTGATCGGGTGGGGCGGTATAATAAAATTTTCAGGATGCCCAAGTTTCGGACCATGCGCGTTGATACTCCGGCTGTTGCAACCCATCTCATGAAAAATCCTGATCTTTACCTTACACCGATCGGGTCTTTTCTGCGCAAGTTCAGCCTGGATGAATTGCCGCAGCTTTACAGTGTTTTAAAGGGAGACATAAGTTTTGTGGGGCCACGTCCGGCTCTGTATAATCAGGATGATCTGATCGAGCTTAGAACAGGGAAGGGGGTACATAAACTTATTCCTGGGATCACCGGCTGGGCGCAGGTAAACGGCAGGGATGAATTGCCGATTCCGGTGAAGGTTGAGTTTGATGATTATTACCTGAAAAACAGGTCTTTTATTTTTGACATGAAAATATTGTGGATGACAGTTGTAAAAGTTGTGAGGAGGGAAGGGGTTACGCACTGACGAAAAGCAATTTTGAATTTTAAGTTTTGAATTGACGGAGATGATGTTTCACGCAAAGGCGTTAAAGGATAAAGACAGAAGTCAGGAGGCGGGAGAAACTGAAAACAGAAGGAACGGAGGACTGGAAAAGGCAGTGGTCGGAGATCGGAAGTCAGCTGGCGGTGTACCTTATTGAGATTCCCTGTTAAGAATATCGTGAGTTCCGATTGCTCGAAAAATCAAACCGTTTTCAAGAAATTCGAAGGTAAAGCGATATTTAATGGTAATTGATCCCTCCCACCGATTCTTTGTTCCCTGGATTCGCTTAACTCTGAGCGAGGGGTGTGACGTTTGTTTCAAAAATAGAGATAGTTTTTCATCAAAGGCTTTTTGAATTTTTTTGGGCAACTTATTATATTCTTTTTTGAATTGCCTGCTGAACTGATAGGCTGTTACTTTTTCAACCATTTCAATCCTTCTTCCGCAGACTCGAATTCGGCGGAAAGCTGATCTTTTTCGATTTCCTCATCAACATCGGCTTCCATTTTTTGCCATTCTTTTGTCCAATACCATCCCTGCGAAGGGTCAATAAGTTTTCTGGGCTTCAAGACAATCTGACTTTTTTCAACATCCACTTCAAGATAGTCACCTTTTTCAATCCCGAGAGTAATCATAATCTTCTTGGGTATACGAATTTGCCCCTGAGGGCTTATTTTCATTATTGTTGACGTTGACATGGTTCCTCCTTTAAACAATAAATTACAAACAATTTCCAATGACCGAAATTCGAAAATCCAAACAATGTATCGCCCTGAAAAGTTTTGGTTATTGAATATTGTAATTTGAAGTTTATTTAAAATTTGGTGCAAGGCAAAGCCATCTATCTCTGACCTGGCCCAAAGGATCAGGTTTTTCAGGACAAAATAAACAATTAAACTTTTAAACTATTTTAGATGTTATTTTCTTTTCAGTCAAGCGAAATCCGGAACCGATACATGGAGGTTCGGGGGACATCCACAGATTTCGCAGACCTGTACGCCCCTGGAGGATTTACGCAGATTTTTTTATTTAGCCACAGAACCACACGGACTGACACAGACCAATGTTATTTCGTCAATCCACGAGAGCCGCGTCCAGCCACGCTTTGTTAGCGGCTAAAGGCTCACTTGCTCCTCGCAATAATCAAAATTGACCAAAAGGAGGCGTTTTCCAACGGTCTCACATTCTTAGAATACTGTCCTATTTGTAGAAAATGAAGATGAATAATTTCCTTGACCAAATGTATATATAGGGAATATAAAATGTTTTATGGATGAGTTCGATATTATTTCCAGCTGTTATTTCCCCAATCTCAGCTTTATTATGAAAACTTTGATCTTAAATTAGTAACTTACTCTCACTAAACAAAGCATAAGCGCTAAGCTGCCTTTTCTGGATTTGTTACAATAAAGAAACCTGATCCAAATGACCAGGTTTTTCAGAATAAAATAAACCAGGAGAGAAAACAGTATGACAAGTATCAAGATCAAAGGAATGTCCTGCAACCACTGTGTGATGGCCGTGACCAAAGCCCTGGAAGGTATCGGCTCAGTCAAGAATATCAAGGTAGATCTCAAAAAAGGAGAGGCTATGTTTGATGAAATTGGCACAGTCGACATGGATACAATCCGAAAAAAAATAAAAAGTTCCGGATATGAAGTCGAATCGTAAAGCCACGCTCAGTATTCATGGCATGACGTGCGCTTCATGCGTCCGCCGGGTTGAACAAGGGCTAAGAAGTCTTGAAGGCGTGCAAAACGCTTCCGTAAACTTTGCCACGGAAAAGGCAACGGTTGAATATGATACGTCTATTCTTAACCCCGATGTTATAACGGAGAAAATCAGAGACCTTGGCTACGATGTGGTCGGCGAAACCCTTGAGGACCCTGTAGAGGCGGCCGGCCAAAGAGAGTTGAAGGAGCTTAAGCTCAAGTTAGGTGTCGGCGTAGTTCTCAGCGTACTTATCTTTATGGGCTCCATGCAGCACTGGTTTCCCTTTCTGAAGGCCATACCCAGGCAGATCATGTTAATAGCCCTTTTTGTCCTGACTACCCCTGTGGTATTCTGGGTGGGGAGCAGGTTTTACAGGGGGGCTCTCAAGGCGGCAAAGCAAAAAACCACGGATATGAACACCCTGGTTGCCGTGGGCGCCCTGTCAGCTTATCTTTATTCTACCCTGACCACATTTCGACCTCAATTTTTTGAAAGCGCGGGCATTATGCCTCATGTCTATTTTGATGCCGCGGCCATGATTATCACCCTTATTCTTTTGGGACGTTTTTTGGAAGCCGGGACAAAGGCAAAGACCTCGATGGCTATCAAGAGGTTGATGGGGCTCAAGCCAAAGACCGCGCGTGTAATAAGAGATGGCGAGGAGTCTGATATCCTGATTGAGGACGTAATAAAAGGGGATTTGGTTCTCGTCAGGCCAGGTGAAAAAATTCCCACGGACGGCGTGATTGCCTCAGGCGCCTCTTCAATAGATGAGTCAATGCTTACCGGCGAAAGCATGCCGGTTTCAAAAGAGCAGGGCAGTGAAGTATTTGCCGCTACATTGAACAAAAGCGGCAGTTTTACCTTCACGGCAACCAAGGTAGGGGCCGAGACAGCGCTGGCACAGATCATAAGGCTGGTAGAAGAGGCCCAGGGCTCAAAGGCTCCTATCCAGCGAGTGGCAGACAGGGTGGCATCAATATTTGTACCCGTAGTATTCTGCATTGCAGCGCTTACCTTCCTAATATGGTATTTCATTGTACCTGAGCCGATATTCAGTCGAGCCCTGTTAAACTTTGTGTCTGTTCTTATCATTGCCTGTCCATGCGCCCTGGGTCTGGCAACGCCGACTGCGGTTATGGTAGGGACTGGATTGGGGGCTGAAAACGGAATCTTGATCAAAGGGGGGGAAAGCCTGGAAAAGGCGCACAAATTGACAATTGTTGTGTTTGACAAGACCGGAACATTGACCAGAGGAGAACCTGAGGTCACGGACATCGTCCCGGCAGAGGGGGTTGTTTTAAAAGATGTCCTTGAGATTGCCGCTTCTATTGAAGCTGTTTCAGAACATCCCCTGGCACAGGCCATTATCGAAAAAGCTCGACAGGAACATGTCGCATTTGCTCCTGTCGACAATTTTGAAGCGCTTTCCGGCTTCGGGGCCAGAGGGGTCGTCAACGGCAGGGATGTATTTGTAGGAAATCAGCGGCTTATGGAAAAGGAGGGGATCGAATTCCACGGGCTTGACCAGAGAGCAAAAACGCTTGCAAATGAGGGCAAAACATCTGTTTTTGTGGCTGGTTATGGGCGTGTTATGGGCGTAATAGCCCTTTCGGATCTGCCTCAGGAATCGGCCCGGGGAACAATTGACATGCTGAAAGACATGGGTCTCAAGGTCGCGATGATCACCGGAGATAACGAGAAGACAGCGGAAGCCGTTGGAAATGCCGTAGGGATCGATCATATTATGGCCAATGTCCTTCCCGGTGATAAGGCAGGCGAGATACGTCGTCTGCAAAATGAGGGTCATGTGGTAGCAATGGTAGGAGATGGAATTAATGATGCTCCTGCGTTAACCACAGCCGATATCGGAATCGCTATCGGGGCGGGGACTGATGTGGCTTTGGAAGCGAGTGATATTACCCTCATCACGAGCGACCTGCGCTCCGTTCCCAATGCGATTAAGCTCTCCTTTCAAACAATGAGGGTGATCAAACAGAATCTTTTTTGGGCATTTTTTTACAACAGCCTCGGAATTCCGGTTGCAGCAGGGGTGCTATATCCGTTTTTGGGGATACTCTTGAATCCTGTATTTGCAGCAGCCGCAATGGCCATGAGTTCAGTTTCCGTAGTCAGCAATTCGTTGCGGTTGCGGAATTTCCAGGTCAGGTAACTTCTTTTTATTTAATCTCCAAGGAGGTAAAGACCATGAAAAGAACAACAACTTATTTTTTAACAGCTTTTGCCATCTTTGCAGTGATGTTAACTCCCCGCGTCCTGGCAGCCACATCGCCGCCCCCAACCGGCGGCGTGCTGCCGGAAATAACCCTTTCCGTGCCCGAAGTACAGGCTTATAGAAACTATCTTGGCCTTTCCAAGGGTAATTTTTTCAAAGTACCGGAGATCAAGGGCAATGTGGTCATCATAGAAGTTTTCAGCATGTACTGCCCTTTTTGTCAGCGGGAGGCGCCTAACGTAAACAGCCTGTATCGCATAATAGAAAGCAACAAGAATCTAAAAGGCAAAATCAAATTGATTGGGATCGGGGCTGGAAATTCTTCCTTTGAAATCGAGGTCTTCAGGGGGCAATATAAAATCCCGTTCCCCCTTTTTGCAGATGAGAATTTCTCCATTCATAAGAGCCTGGGCGATGTAAGAACACCATACTTTATAGGTGTGAAAATCAATGAAGACGGAACCCATAAAGTCTTTTATTCCAAACTTGGGGGCTTTGACAAGGCTGAGACGTTTTTGCAAATGATGCTTAAATTGTCCGGATTAAAATAGGAGGTGTTCCATGAGAAAGAAGAGAAATCTAATTTTGGCATTTGGGTTCACAGTAATTTTTTTCTTAAGCGCCGGTGTGTATGACTATTCCTACGGTATTTCAGATGCCTACAAGGGGAATATTTATAATCCTGGAATGCTGAAACCCACAGACAGTGTGCAAAAGGTTAGAGTAGGGGATCGAGCGCCCGACTTCACGCTCCCGTCTGTTTCAGAAGGCAGGATTTCACTCGGCGATTATTCAGGGAAAAAGAATGTAGTTCTTTCCTTTGTCCCTGCTGCATGGACACCTGTCTGTTCGGATCAGTGGCCGGGCTACAATATTGTGAAAAGCATTTTTGACGATCATGACACTATTTTGCTTGGCATTACCGTAGACAATATTCCAACCCTGTTTGCATGGACCAATCAGATGGGGGATTTATGGTTTCCTGTGCTTTCCGACTTCTGGCACCACGGGGCCGTGGCCGACAAGTATGGGGTGTTACGTTCAGACGGAGTTTCAGAGCGGTCCCTGTTTGTCATAGATAAAAAAGGCATTATTCGTTACATCGATGTTCACAATATCAACAAGAGACCCCGCTTGGAGGATCTTGTAAAGGCTCTGGAGGGGCTGGAAAAATAAGAAGAGGGGTAGAACAGGTGTGAAAAGACAGTAAGGAGAAAGAATGGAGCCTGAGACATTTCACAAACTTAGTTATGGAATGTATGTTGTAAGTTCAAAAAAAGGTAAAAGGTTTAATGGGCAGATTGCCAATACGGTTTTTCAAATAACGTCAAAACCTCCCATGGTCGCTGTAAGCATAAATAAGCATAATTTGACCCACGACTTTATTCTTGAAAGCAAACTGTTCTCGGTTTCGATACTTTCCGTGGAAACCCCTATGAAATTTATCGGCCATTTTGGATTCAAGTCCGGCCGGGAGATCGACAAGTTTGAAAGCGTGGCTTACAAGATCGGAGCCACCGGTACGCCCATAGTCCTGGAGAACTCCATCGGATACTTAGAAGCAGAAATTATCAATTCTCTTGATATGATAACGCATGTTGTGTTTATGGGGAAGGTGGTTGACGCTCAAATTCTTAAAGATGGAGAACCCATGACCTATGCCTATTATCGCGAAATAAAAGGCGGAAAGGCGCCAAAGGCAGCTCCAACATACATTGGGTAGTCGGGTCCTCAAACGCAAGGTTTTAGACCTTCTCGGTCATGACGATTTTGAGCGGGCATTGGATGAATTGTGTCGTTTGCCGGGTCGTCAAGTGGTTAATCCACTTTTTTCTTTTCTTTGCCATACCGATCAGAAAATAAAATGGCGTGCTGTCACGGCCATGGGCGTAATTGTTGCGAATCTGGCAGAAAAGGATATGGAGTCCGGCCGTGTTGTAATGCGCCGGCTCATGTGGATGCTCAACGACGAGTCAGGCGGCATCGGCTGGGGTGCTCCTGAAGCCATGGCTGAAATCATGGCCTGTCATGAGGGCCTTGCCAAAGAATACGTCCACATACTTATTTCCTATATGCGGGAGGAGGCCGGCTTTCTCGAGTATGAACTATTGCAGCGTGGTGTGATCTGGGGTGCAGGGAGATTGGCGCAGGCGAGATCAGCTCTAATGCTGGCAAAAGATGCCGGAATCTACCTTGGGCCGTATCTTGAATCCAAGGATGCTACGGTAAGAGGGCTGGCTGTATGGGTGATGGGGTTGCTTGGAGCCGACATATCCCGTGCAAAGCTTGAAGGCTTTTTGAGTGATAACGCCGAAGTTGAAATCTATCTGAATCGCAAGCTGGTTGTTTGCCGTGTGAGCGACCTGGCCAAGGTCTCATGTCGCTAATAATAAATAAAGAAATACTTGATGAGCTATACGCGCGGTATAACCGGCGTGAGTTTGTCCACCCTGACCCGCTTGAGTTCCTATACAATTATAAGGATGTTCGTGACCGGGAGATAGTGGGGCTTGTCGCCTCTTCGCTTGCTTACGGCAGGGTTGCTCAGATACTGAAAAGCGTTTCCTCTGTTTTTGAACACATGCCGTTTCCATCGAGATTTTTGAGGCATGCTTCACGTGAATCGCTCCTCAAGATATTTGAAGGTTTTAAACACAGGTTTACCACCGGAGAGGATCTCGCTATAATGCTCTTCGGAATCAAGCGCGTTATCGAGCGATACGGTTCTCTTCACGCGTGTTTTGCAACTTATCTGACCGATGATCACGATACGATTCTTCCGGCGCTTTCAGGCTTTGTGAAGGAATTGACTGTCGAGTCTGACGGGAGGCGCAACAGCCTCCTGCCTTCACCGGCAATGGGAAGCGCGTGCAAGAGACTGAATCTTTTCCTCCGTTGGATGGTAAGGCAAGACGAGGTGGATCCTGGAGGATGGGACAATATTCCGGCTTCCATGCTGATAATTCCTCTTGATACCCATATGCATAGAATTTGCCGCTCGCTCAAATTAACAGAGCGAAAGCAGGCAGACATGCGCGCCGCTACGGAGATAACAGCCGCGTTCAGAACGATTGTCTCTGAGGATCCTGTCAAGTATGATTTCGCTCTCACACGGCTGGGGATTCGGAAGGACACGGACCTGGACGCATTTTTGAAACAATGGAAGAGGAAAGAGGGAATAGGAAAGAGGATAGAGGAAAATGTTTTTATTTAAGAAAATAGTTGCGCCGTTATTGTTTCCATTATCGATTATTCTTGAAATTCTGATACTTGGGATTTTTCTGCTCTGGTTTACCCGCAGGCAAAAGGCCGGGAAAGTCCTTGTTTTTATCGGCGCTCTTTTACTTGGCCTGTTAAGCTACAGCAGCATGTCTGATATCTGTTTGAAGCCGCTGGAATATAAATACCCTCCTGTTATGGATTTACATCAATTTTCTGATGTTAAATGGATAGTTGTTTTAGGTGGCGGCCATAATTCAGACCCAAAGTTACCTGTAACCGGCCAAATAGGGGATTCCTCTCTTTCCCGCTTGCTGGAAGGTGTTAGAATTCACAAGAAACTTCCGGAAAGCAGGTTAATATTATCAGGTAGCGGGGTGTATGATCCAGTATCTAATGCCTCGGTAATGGCGGGCGTAGCTAAGGTTATGGGGATAGGGGCCGATAAGCTCATTCTGGAGGAGCTTTCAAAAGACACTAAAGATCAGGCACGGTTAATTCACAAAATAGTTGGGGATGAAAGATTCATATTAGTAACATCCGCTTCGCATATGCCACGCTCAATGGCTCTTTTCCGAAAACCGGGCATGAAGCCGATACCTGCTCCAACAGATTACATGGTTAAAGAAAGCCGGGGAATCAGCCCGAATATTTTCTTTCCAAATGCGGACAGTCTTCGCAAGATGGAGAGGGTGTTTTATGAATATCTGGGCCTGGGGTGGGCATGGCTTAGAGGGCAGATAAATTAGGGGATTAGGGATTAGGGATTAGAGGATTAAGGATAATTTTGAATGTTGAATTTTGAATGTTGAGTTGAAGGAATTGTGGGATTAAGGATAATTTTGAATTTTTAATGTTGAATGGGAAGAGAAAAAATAAATTTCTTTGTGTTTTTCGGGACTTTGCGGTAAATAAAAAAATATGAAAATCAGACTGCTTTATAAAAATTTTCTTGTTATTCTAATAATAGATATTCTTCTATTGATCGGCTCTTTCTATGCCGCCCACCTTGTGCGATTTGATTTTGTTATTGATGCTAAAACATTACAGGCATTCAAGAAGATATTACCCCTTATATTGATAGCCAAGTTTGTCTGTTTTTATTTTTTTGACCTGTATCGCGGCATGTGGCGCTATACAAGCATTGCTGATCTGATAAATATCATCAAGGCAGCAACCATAGCCTCTCTCCTTATTATTAGTATTATTCTTTTTAAAACCAGGTTTGAAGGCTTTGCCCGTTCGGTTTTTGTTATTGACTGGTGTTTTACGATTCTTTTTATTTCCGCATTCAGACTGAGCGTCCGCTTGTATTTTGAGCATTTCGGCAACGATAAATTCTGGAACGTTATAAAACAGATTCTTTCGAGCCCCTTTATAAAAAAAGTGTCGAGCAGAAAGAGGCTGCTTATTATCGGCGCCGGCGACTGCGCGGAAAAAATATTCAGAGAATTAAGGGATAATGCGCGGCTTAAATATAATGTGGTTGGATTCCTTGACGATAATCCGGTAAAGATTGGGAAAAAAATCCACGGTATTCCGGTGCTTGGTTGCATAAAAGATATCAAGGCGGTTGCAAAGCAGGCAAGGGTTGATGAAACCCTTATAGCAATTTCGTCAGCCACCTCAAGGCAGATGCGAACCATTGTGGCCCATTGCAAGGAAAGTGGCATTGCGTTTAAGACCGTACCCGGCATGGGAGAGCTGATTGATGGAAGGGTGACAATAAACGCGATTCGAGAGGTGGCTTACAGAGATCTGCTGGGACGGGAAGCAATCTTGCTGGACGAGGAACAGATAGGCGCTCACATCAATGGGCAGTGCGTTATGGTAACCGGAGCGGGCGGTTCCATCGGTTCTGAACTCTGCAGGCAGATCTGCAGGTTTCGACCAAAACTGGTTATGCTTTATGAGATAGCCGAAAGCCCTTTGTGTGAAATTGAGCTGGAGCTTAAACAGAGTTTCAGTAATGTAATAGTCGTGCCTTTACTGGCGGATATTCAGGATAAACATGAGCTTGAAAAAGCAATTGAAGCTTACAAGCCTCAGATGATTTTTCATGCTGCCGCATACAAACATGTACCTATGCTTGAATTGCAACCCTGGAAGGCAGTGGAGAACAATATCGCGGGCAGCGCAAATCTGATAAATGCCGCAAAAAAGTTTAATGTTAAACGGTTTGTTTTTGTGTCAACCGATAAAGCAGTGAGGCCGACAAATGTCATGGGGGCTTCAAAGCGGGTGGCTGAAATGCTGACGCAGAGTTGTAATGGATTGAGTACGTCCGCGACAGAATTTATTATTGTTCGATTCGGCAATGTTGTTGGAAGTGTCGGCAGCGTGGTGCCTCTTTTCAAAAAGCAGATAGAAAAGGGAGGCCCTGTTACAGTTACGCATCCTGATGTTACCCGCTATTTTATGACTATTCCTGAAGCAAGCCAGCTTATTTTGCAGGCCGGCGCCATGGGCAAGGGAGGAGAAATATTGCTGCTGGACATGGGTGTGCCGATTAAGATTGACGATATGGCAAGAGATCTGATCCGTCTTTCCGGATTTGAGCCTGATGAGGATATCATGATTAATTATATCGGGCTCAGGCCTGGAGAAAAACTTTATGAGGAATTGATTACCAAAGGAGAGGGCATTGTACCGACAAAGCATAAAAAGATTATGATTCTTAAGGGAGATGAGTGTAATCTGACGATTTTAAATAATAAAATAAAGGAATTGATTAATCTTGCCAAAGATCAGGACGAGAAAGGCATAAAGACAAAATTGCAGGAGGTTGTGCCGGAGTATACCCCGCAGTTTTAAAGGGGGTTTAGGGGAAGTTATAAGCCATGATCACGGGTTATTGCCGTGATCATGGCTTTTTGTTTTTAAAAGCTATAAATTAACACGCCAAAGGTGTATAATAATTTTAGGTACTTTTTTGTGGTGCGCCTGGCAGGATTCGGACCTGCGACCTACGGATTAGAAGTCCGTTGCTCTATCCATCTGAGCTACAGGCGCGCAAAAGAGCTTTTTTGACAGGATTAACAAGATGTTCAGGATTTAAAAAATTAATTATTAACAAATATTTAATTTTGTGTCTATAAAAAACATAAAGCCTGCTCTTATTTTCATTGACATATTTTGTTTGAATTGAGATTTTTATTAATTTAATCCTCGAACCCTTTGCATCAACTAAAATGAATATTGATATAAAAAAAGAAAATAAAGAGAAAAGCCCGGGCAACTCTCTTGTCAAGTTTGATCCTCTTCAGCGATATTTGTCTGAGATAGGCAAATACAAGCTGTTAACCAGGGATCAGGAAAGAGAGCTTGGAATAAGGGTTCAGGAGCATGATGATTCGGAAGCGGCTTATAATTTAGTGACTTCAAACCTCAGGCTTGTTGTAAAGATAGCTCTGGAGTTTCAGCGTGTATGGATGCAGAATCTTTTAGATCTGATCCAGGAAGGAAATATAGGGCTTATGCAGGCTGTAAGAAAATTTGATCCTTACAAGAATGTTAAGTTCTCATATTATGCCTCTTTCTGGATAAAGGCATATATTCTCAAATTTATCATGGATAACTGGCGTCTTGTTAAAATCGGCACCACGCAAGGGCAGCGAAAACTTTTTTTTAAGCTGAAAAAGGAAAAACAAAAACTGATTGAAGAGGGTTTTGATCCAAAACCAAAGCTGCTTTCAGAAAGACTGGGTGTATCTGAGCGGGAAATCGTGGATATGGACCAGAGGCTTGATGGCTGGGATATATCTCTGGATGCCCCTTTAAAGGATGATACAGATACTGAAAGAATAGAGATTCTGAAGATGCCGTCCAGATCTGTGGAAGAAGAGATGGCAAAAAAGGAGATAGAATCGCTTCTTCATAATAAAATTGTGAAATTCAGAGAAAAATTGACAAAAAGAGAGCTTGAAATATTTGAGTTGCGCATTTTTTCAGATTCACCTGTTACTCTGCAGGAAATCGGTGACCGTTACGGCATATCAAGGGAACGTGTTCGCCAGGTTGAAAAGAATGTAATAAAGAAAATAAAGGAATATTTTAAGCAGGAACTACCTGACCTTAAATCTTATATTGATTAAGAAATTGGGGAATTTAGGGATTTAGGGATTGCTCACGCAAAGGCGCTAAGGCGCAAAAGGGGAAATTTGCAACGAGTAATGTGTAAAAGATGAACATCGATTATAAAATTAATTTCTTCGTGTTCTTCGTGGTGAAATATATATGGAAAGAGGATAAATGAGAGCTTATTTTTTAAAACCGATCCTTTGCATTATGGCTGTCCTGCTATCTTCAGGCTGCGCTTTGCATATTAAGACGGTAGAGCCGGTTGCAAAAAAACCGCCCGATACATATAAATCTGATGGATCCTATTATTACTATGTAGAGTCACAGTTGCAAATAAGAATGGGCAATCCGGATAAAGCTGTTTTATATCTCATAAAAGCAATAGAAAGGGATCCGGATTCTTTATATTTGCGAAGAGATCTCGCCAATCTTTATTTTATTCGGAAAGAAAGGGGAAAAGCATTAAGCGTCATAGAAGAGGCGCTGAAAAAAGATCCTGAAAAC
Organism: Anaerolineae bacterium; assembly: GCA_035529315.1. Taxonomy (NCBI): domain Bacteria; kingdom Bacillati; phylum Chloroflexota; class Anaerolineae; species Anaerolineae bacterium. The sequence continues at coordinate 19,951 of DATKWZ010000040.1, read as the reverse complement.
ATTGCAACCCTTATTATGTACGGAAGGATAAAGCAGGATTTAAAACATATTTATGATGCGGAAAAAGCCTATAAAAAGGTTATTGCTGCTGATCCAAAAGAAAAAAACACCTATTTATTGCTTGGCAGTCTTTATATTGAAGAGGGCAACCTGACTGAAGCTTTGCGGGTATATGAGCGCCTGATTGAGAATTTTCCCGGTTCATATACGGGCCATTTTTTTATGGGAAAGATTTATGCAGAGCAGGGAGATTTGTTAAATGCTGAAAAAGAATTCAAAAAAACATTAGAGCTCAGACCCGAACTTGAAGAACCGCAATTGGAATTGATAAACCTGTATAAAAAGACAGGAAAGGATGAAAATATTATTCAGGTATTCGAGGATATTCTGGAGAGAAATCCAAAAAATATATGGGCTGCCATTGAGCTTGGCTATTATTATTACAAAAACGGGATGCAAGAGGAATCTGAAAACTTATTAAAGGAGCTTGGCGCAAAGAGTTTATCTGATACGGATATTATAGTTAAGGTTATTCAGATATATCTGAATAAAAAGAAATATGACGAGGCATTGATTGTTTTAAATGGCATGTTAAAAGGCGCTTCTGACAGCTCGGATATAAATTATGTTATGGGCGCAGTCTGTGACGGCAAGAAAGATAATACGGCAGCCATCATGCATTTTAAAAAGGTGATGCCTGATTCAAGGTTTTATCGGGAGGCTGTTATTAATATCGCCTTTTTATACCAGAACCAGGGAAAGATTAAGGACGCTATAATTTATTTAAATGATATTATTAAAAATAATCCTGACGATTCTGAGCTTATGCTCTATCTCGGCACATTTTATGAGGAAACCAAAGAATATGAAAATGCGGAAAAAACGCTTAAACAGGCTCTTGAAATCGATTTAGACAACAGCAATCTCCATTTTCGCCTGGGAATTGTTTATGACAAGTGGGGCAGAAAAGATGATTCAATAAAAGAGATGAAGGCCGTGATAAGTCTTGACCCGAAAAATGCCAATGCATTGAACTATCTTGGTTATACTTATGCTGATTTGGGAAAAAATCTTGATGAGGCCGAACGTCTAATCAAGGAGGCATTAAAATACAAGCCTGACGACGGCTACATTATAGACAGCCTTGGATGGGTATATTTTAAAAAAGGGGATTTCAAAAAGGCAATAAAATATCTGGAAAAGGCGGTCGGTCTGGTTCCTGACGATCCTGCCATACTGGAGCACTTAGGAGATGCCCACATAAAAACAGACAACAGGGCAAATGCTCTTAAATTTTACAAGCGGTCTCTTTTAAACAAGAAAGATGATAAAACCGAACTTGAAAAGAAGATACAGGAGTTAAATCAGGAGGCTGGGGGTATCAGGGATTAGAGATTTTATTATTAATCACCACGAAGAACACGAAAGTTTTTTTTATTCCAGTTCACTTCGTGCTCTTCGTGGTAAAAACATTGCAGCGTATGCCTCGGAGATAAGGCGCCTGATAAAAATGAAATATGCGATTATTCTTTTTGCCGCTGGTTTTTTTCTTTCCGCATGCAGCGGCATTTCAGGGATGAAATCATCGGTTCCCGAAGATTTACATGAAGCCTCAAATCTGCTTTTATCCCTGAAAAGTAAAAACAATGAGCTAAAAACATTCAAGGGCACAGGAAAGGTCACTTTTTGGGGAAAAGGTAAAAAAGGGCTTATCTCCAATATCGCATTGGTCGGATCAGAGCCTGATAAAATCAGGTTTGTGATGCGCAGCCTTTCCGGGCAACCGGTTGCCAGTCTTGCATGCGATGGCACGTGGCTCTATTTTCTATCGTATATTGATGATCAGCGTTTTTATAAAAAACCTTCCCAAAATTCCACCCTGAAAAAATTCATTTCAATCCCGATCAGATCCCGCGACATTGTTTCAATTTTAGCCGGCCGGATTCCGGTTGCTGAACATGATTCTGCAATGATTAAAAAAAACAGATCCAGGGATGGATATCTCCTTGTTTTAAAAAAGGATTGGGAGAATGTTGTTGAGAAGATATACCTTGATGAAACCAAGACAACTGTGCGAAAAATCGAGATGTTTGATCTAAACGGCTTATTGTTGTACCAGGCAGAGTTTATCGGCATGCAAAATATTAACAGCTATCTTGTCCCATCCCGGCTTTTTTTTTCAGGCGCAAATGGAGACGGGTTTCAGCTTAATATCAACAGATACTGGGCAGATGCTTCAATTTCGCCGTCAGTATTTGTTTTGACTCCAGCTCCGTGATGTAAATTTGAATTTTACCACAGAGCACACGGAGATCACAGAGATATAAATGAATAAAAAAAACTATCACGAAAGCACGAAAAATTGAAAACACGAAAAAATATTGGTAATTAACTCAAGTAATGTTCTGTAATTTCTTTGTATTTAAACCTGTCTGCGTTCATCTGTGTGAATCTGTGGCTGAATAGTTTTAAATGATTATTTCGTGTTTTCGTACTTTCGTGATTAATTTACAAAATGCAAAATTTGAATAATACGCCGAATATTATAAAGGATGCCCTGAATAAGCGTGAAACCGAAACCTTGTCACACGTGGCAACGCTTAGTTCGCGGGGCTTGCGACGTTTGCAGGAAGATCGTCTGAAGGGCGGATATCGCCAGGCCTTTTCTGTTGATGTTGATCGCATTCTTCATTCTCTCGCATATACACGATATATCGACAAAACTCAGGTCTTTTATCTTATTAAAAATGATCATATTACACACAGGGTACTCCATGTTCAGCTTGTATCAAAAATTGCCAGGACTATCGGACGTTTTTTGGGATTAAACGAGGATCTTATTGAGGCAATAGCCCTTGGTCATGATATAGGCCACCCGCCTTTTGGACATGATGGCGAAAGGTTTTTGTCCGAACTTTGCAGGGCAGGCAATAGCGGATATTTCGTGCACAGCGTTCAGAGCATTCAGTTTTTAGACAGGGTCGAGCGCAAGGGAAAAGGATGGAATTTGTGTCTTCAAACCCTTGACGGAATACTGTGTCATGACGGCGAAATACATGATCAAACACTTGAACCTGAAAGGAATAAGACCTTTAATAAACTGGATAAAGAGACAGCCCTGAAAAAAGCTGACCCTGGGATCCAATTCAGGCCGATGACCATGGAGGGATGTGTTGTACGGATGGCGGATACAATAAGTTATATTGGGCGTGATATTGAGGATGCCATACGGCTGAATATAATTAAAAGGGCTGACATTCCGGATAAAAGCGTAAAACTGCTCGGGGATACAAACGGTACAATCGTGTATAATCTTGTAACCGATATTATTAAAAACAGCTTTGAGAAGAGCTATATCGCCTTTAGCGGGGAAATTTCAGGTGCGTTGCAAGGGTTAAAAGATTTCAATCTCGAACATATCTATTTCAACCCAAAGATTAAGAAGCATTCACGTGTTATAAAAAGCCTTTTTGAAATTCTTTTTGAAAGGTATTTAAAGGATATTGAAAAAGAAAATCGCTGTTCGGTGATATTTACACGTTTTTTAAAGGATATGTCTGAAGAATATATGAACAATCATTGCAAAGAAGAGATTGTCAGGGATTTTATTTCCGGTATGACAGATCAGTATTTTTTAAGACAGTCGCCGCAGGGAGAAGGATTAGGGAATTAATGTACAAAGAACGCTCTTATCGAAATCTTGTGGCACGGAACAATCTGGTTTCCTTTCGGGTAGCTGTAAAGGAGACAGATCTGTTTGTGCACGCCGCAAAAAATCTTGAGGATGTTACAAGGGAGCTGGTACTTAAGCATAGAGGGTATATTGAAGCATATATACATGAAAACCAGGAATTTGCAAAGACCCTCGATCCTTACCATATAAACGGTCCCGCTCCGATCATAATAAAAGACATGGCAACTGCCGGCGAAAAAACAGGCGTAGGCCCGATGGCTGCTGTTGCGGGCGCAATTGCCGAGCATGTAGGCAAAGATCTTTTATCATATACGGATGAGGTGGTTGTGGAAAACGGCGGGGATATTTTTATAAAAACCGATTCCCTTGTTACAGCCGGTATTTTTGCCGGACGATCGCCTTTCAGTATGCATGTTGGATTGCGTGTTGATCCAACAGGAAAACCTGTTTCAATTTGCACATCATCCGGCACAATCGGTCATTCATTAAGCCTGGGAAAGGCTGATGCGGTTTGCGTTATATCGGAGTCCGGTTCCCTGGCTGATGCGGCTGCGACATCGATCGGCAACCATGTAGCATCAAAGACAGATATCCAGAAAGCAATAGAGTTTGGGAAAAATATCAAGGGGGTTACAGGGCTTGTCATTATTATGGGCGACAGAATCGGCTTATACGGAAAGGTTGAGATAGTGCCGCTAAAAACAAAAAAAGGTTGAGTTCCAGATGGTAAAATTGTATGGCAAGAAAAAGTGAGCTCACTTTAGGCACTTTAATTATTTTAACACTTAAATCTAAGGCTATGCTTTGATAAATTAGATCCAACTATTTGATTATAAAGGAGAAACAATATGAAGAATATCAAGATTGTTTTCTGGGTAATTATTATCGGGTTTATTATTTTGCTTTTGTTTCAAAATCAGGAAATTATTATTGCAAAACAGAGTTTTAAGTTAGACCTGATGGTTGTTGATGAGTATCATACACCGGAATTGCCTAATGGAATCATATACTTTGTATGTTTATTGACAGGCTTCTTTATAGCCTTTTTTGCCGGTCTCGCAGACAGATTTAAATTCAGAAAGAATATCAGAACCCTTAAAACTGCCAATAATTCACAACTTGAAGAAATCTCGGCCCTGAAAAGCAGGCTGGAATCAGCGCAGGAGGTTTCTTCCGAAACCATTATAGAGAGCACAGAGGTAACAGCAGGGGGTTAGGGATCAGAGGATTAAGGTAAGGGATTAGGGATTAGGGATTAATCCTGTAATCCTCTAATCCTATTAATCCGCGTAGCTCTTAACACTTAACACTTAACACCTGATCTTATATGCATCCTTTAAAAGCAACACCTATGATAAAACAGTATCTGTCCATTAAGGGCAAATACCCTGATGCAATTCTATTTTATCGGATGGGTGATTTTTATGAAATGTTTTTCGATGATGCCAAGCTTGCCTCCGGAATACTTGAAATCACCTTAACCTCCAGAAACAAGAATGATGAATCTCCCATTCCCATGTGCGGCATACCGTTTCGGGCAGCCCAGGGTTATATTTCACGACTGATAGAGCATGGCTGCAAGGTCGCAATATGTGATCAGGTTGAGGACCCGTCAACGGCAAAAGGGCTTGTAAAAAGGGAGGTTGTACGTGTCATAACCCCGGGCATGATTGTTGATAATGAACTTTTAGATGAAAAATCAAATAATTATGTCCTTGCCCTGTCCAAAAACAACGATATTGCGGGAATTTCCTATCTTGATCTTTCAACCGGGACATTTCGTCTGTCAGAATCCATTGATTTGCGTTTTATTATTGATGAAATCCAGAGAGTCTCGCCAAGTGAAATTATTTTACCTGAATCATCAAAAACCGACCGGTTTTTCTCATCAATAATGAACCTGCTGCCAGAAAAATCTGTAACTTTTCTGGATGATAATGCATTTGAATATAAAAAAGGATATGAAAGCCTTATTGATCAATTCAAGACTATTTCCCTCAAAGGGTTTGGATGTGAAAACTTAAAGGCAGGTATAAGGGCGGCAGGCGCTTTAATATTTTATGTCCGGGAAACCCAAAAACAAAAAATTGAACATATTAAAGGTGTTGAAACATATTCATTAACCAATTACCTTATAGTTGATGATTTAACCTGCCGAAATCTTGAATTAATGACAAATATCCTATCCGGCAGCAAACAGGTATCGCTTCTTGGAATAATAGACCGTACCATAACTTCCATGGGAGGAAGGCTGCTTAAAAGATGGATCAGATATCCCCTTGTCGATGCTCGTGAAATCAGGTTAAGGCTTGATGCTGTTGAAGATGCAAAGAATAATATTCAGATTCGCAGAGATATCAGGGAGAGTTTAAAATCCGTATATGATCTTGAACGTCTTGGCAGCAAGATTTCCATGGGATATTCAAATGCAAGGGATCTTTTTGCAATAAAACGTTCCATAAATAGTCTCCCGGATATATTTTCCAGTCTTTCACATCTTAAAGCAGAGGTTTTCAAATGGGATGAGGATGTTGACAATCTATATCAACTGGCAGAGCTGATTAAAAGGGCGATTCGGGAAGATGCGCCTCCAACGATTAATGAGGGTGGTATAATCAAACCGGATTTTAATCAAGAGCTCTCCGAACTTATTGAAATCAGCCGGCAGGGCAAAAACTGGCTTGCAAAACTGGAAGCACAGGAAAAGAAAACCACAGGAATAACCTCACTCAAAGTCAGGTACAACAGGGTGTTTGGATACTATATAGAGGTTCCCAAAGCACGCCTGAACGCTGTTCCGGATTACTATATCCGAAAACAGACCCTGATAAATGCCGAACGTTTTATTACAGATGAACTTAAAAAATATGAAGATGATATTTTAGGCGCACACGACAGGATAGCTTCACTTGAGTATAAAATATTTAACGATATCAGGCAGGAAGTTGTAAAAAACAACACATCTATTCAGAAGATCGCCAAATTTTTAGCTGATCTGGACGTTCTGTGCGCTTTTGCCGAAGTTGCCGATCAAAATGGTTATAACAGGCCTGAAATTACTATTGACGGGACTATTCTGATCGAAGACGGACGTCATCCAGTAGTGGAAAAGATGATTTTGGGGGAACGTTTTGTGCCGAACAGTATTAAAATGGATAATGATGAAAACCAGATACTTATTATAACCGGCCCCAATATGGCAGGAAAATCTACGATTCTTCGGCAGGTGGCGCTTCTGGTTATCATGGCACAGATGGGCTCTTTTGTGCCCGCAAAAAAGGCTTCAATCAGCATTACAGACAGGATATTTACCAGGGTTGGAGCCTTGGACAACCTTTCTCAGGGCCAGAGTACCTTTATGGTGGAGATGCAGGAGACAGCCAATATTTTAAATAATGCAACAGGGCAGAGTCTTATTATTATGGATGAGATAGGCAGGGGCACAAGCACATTTGACGGTCTCAGTATTGCCTGGGCGGTTGCGGAATACCTCCACGATATAAAGACCTGTGGTGTAAAAACCCTTTTTGCCACCCACTACCATGAGTTGACAGAGCTCGCCAAAACAAAAAAACGGGTAAAAAATTATAATATTGAGGTAACTGAATGGAATGATGAAATAATCTTTTTAAGAAAGCTGGTTGAAGGTGGCACTGATCGAAGCTACGGCATTCAGGTTGCCAGACTTGCCGGCATTCCAAACACAGTTATAAATCGGGCAAAAAAGATTCTTTTTAATATAGAAAACAGGGAGAGCAAATTAAACGGTTCTGTGAAAAAAGGGCAGGTCCAGTTAAATCTATTTCGCCGGCCGGAGTCTTTTGTAATAGAGAACCTGCAAAAGCTCGACACATTGAAAATGACTCCGCTGGAAGCATTGAACTATTTGCATAAACTGCAAAAAAGGTTGGAGGTTAAGGATTAAGGAAGAGACTGAGGTCAAAAGGGATAAAGTTTGAGTAAAAAATCATTCATATTATTATATTTTCTTGTTTGCTGTATTGTTGCGGTTATGCAGCCGGGAGTATCATCGGCTGTTACGGCAAGAGATGGGTATATTAAGGCTGAAGCCTGTTACAACAAGTTTTGCAAAAGTCCCCAAAAACAAAAATACAGGCATAACTGGCTGAATTGCATAGAAAAATTTCAGACTGTTTACAGGCATGATCCCTCAAGTCCGTGGGCTGCAGCAGGGCTTTATATGTCCGGAAAGCTTTATCAGGAGCTTTACAAAAGATCATATAAAAAATCGGACAAAAAGGAGGCCATTGATTTATTTGAGCGCATTGTAAAACGTTTTCCGAAAAGCAAATATAATTATAAGGCTGGTATGGCTATAAGAGCTCTTTTAATTCCCAAGGATCAAAATAAAGCACCAATTAAAACAGAAAATAAGGCATCAATTAAAACAGAAAATAAACAAAAACAAAATAAAGAAACCACCAAAGATAATGCTTTAAATCCGGAAAAACTTTCCATTATAACCGATCTTCGATTCTGGTCCAATCCAAACTATACCAGAATTGTTATCGACTCCGACAAAGAAACTTCATACACTCACAGACTTCTTGGGAAAGACCCTTTAATCCAAAAGCCCCAGCGTCTGTATGTTGATTTAAAAACCTCTATTTTAGGAAAAGCCACTGAAAAGAAAATCCCCATTAACGACAATCTGCTCAGCAATATGCGGGCCGGCCAGCACGCATCCGATTCGGTCAGGGTAGTTATAGACATAAAGTCGTTTAAGAATTACAAAATCTTTTCATTAAAGAACCCATTCAGGATTGTCATAGATGTGTGGGGAAAAGACACGGACACAACATATACGGCAGATTCTAAACTTATACCCTCAAAAAAGAACGGAAAGATTACTGCAAGCGCCCTGGCAAAGCAGTTGGCTCTTGGTGTTAACAGGATTATTATCGATCCCGGGCACGGCGGGCGTGATTATGGGGCGCCGGGTTATTTAAAGGATGTTCATGAAAGGAGCGTGGCGCTTAATATCGGGATGAAACTTGCTGAAAAAATTCGTGAAGACCTGGGTTGCGAAGTAATTATGACTCGCAATGGGAATAAATATCTTACACTTGAGGAGCGAACGGCAATTGCAAACACAAAGAATGCGGATCTTTTTATATCCATTCACACAAATGCCGCCAGAGACAGAAGGGCTTGCGGTATTGAGACCTTTTTCTTAAACCTTGCCACAGATGATGATGCCATATTGGTTGCCGCACGTGAAAACGCCACATCAACCAAGAACATAAGCGATCTGCAGACTATTTTAAGCGATCTTATGCAAAATGCCAAGATCAATGAATCAAGCCGTCTGGCATACCATGTCCAGGAATCCATGTATAAAAATATGAAAAAGGACTACACGAGTATAAAGAATAAAGGGGTAAAACAGGCGCCCTTTTATGTTCTCCTTGGAGCCCAGATGCCTTCCATACTGATAGAAACATCCTTTATAAGCAATTCCAGGGAATGTAAAAGATTAATCAATTCAAAATACCAGAACCATTTATGCGATGCCATAGTAAAAGGTATCAAAAGCTACATTAATGAGACAAATCCAACCGCTTTTTTAAAAACAGATGCTAAAAAAGGCTCAAAGGGGTAAAGTCTAAAATTACACAACCCAAGTTAATTCTTTGACATTATAAGTTAAATTAGTTTATGTATTGACGTTGTTTTATCCGTGTGTTTCTGTGTGGGTCTGCGGCAGAGATTTAGGGATTATGAAATTAATTTCTTCGTGTTCTTCGTGGTGAAATATATATGGAAACAGGATAGAGATCAGAGGGAAATTGGTTATAATTTTAAAATTTTAGCGCCTTTGCGCCTTTGTGCCTTTGCGTGAGGAAATGAATTTGGTTCTGTTTATATAGGTTGCGATTATGGTAAAAAATAAAAAAACCGTTCAATTAGTATGGGGGATTGCCCTTGTTTTAGCCGGAATAGGGGTATTTTACAGAATACCTCAGGTTATGCCCAAAATAGAGCAGATCAAACAGTTTTCTTCGATAATGTTTTTCATACGTTTTTGTTTCTATTTTTTAGGTGTTTTGCTTATCGGCGGAGGAGCAAAGAAACTTTATGCTAATTACAAAGGCCAAAAAGACTCGGACGAGAGACCTTTTACCAACACTTAACACTTAACACCTTTTTACTAAATATGCTGAATAATACTAATCTATTAGACACAAAGCTTGCAAATGTCAGGAACCTCAAATTTGAGGTGGAATACAGGACTAAACTCCAGGATATTTGCAACAAAATATACGCTGCATCTAATATAGATGAAATCCTGGTTGATCTGAAGGACGAAATCACGGGACTTTTTGAAGCAGAAAGACTTACTGTTTATGTTGTGGACGGTAAAAAAAAAGAACTGGTCTCACGCTTCAAGTCCGGCGACGAAATATCAGAAATACGCATCCCTATATCTGCAGACAGTATAGCCGGATATTCCGCTTTAAAGCAGAAACTGATTAATATCAAAAATGTTTATGATGAAAAGGAGCTCTGCGCAATCGATTCCGCTCTTAAATTTGATAAAAGCTGGGATCAAAAAACAGGTTTTAAAACAAACCAGGTTTTAGTAGTTCCGACCATTTTTAAAAAATATCTTCTTGGCGCTGTTCAACTGATAAACCATACAGCTGGAACTTTATTTGCCAAGCGTGATGAGGAGTCGGTAATCGAACTGGCCAAGATACTTGCGATCGCGCTGTATAATCAAAAACGGATAGCAATGGCCAAGATAAACAAGTTCAGTTATCTCATCGAAAATCAAATTATTATCCAGAAAGAGCTCGATAAGGCCATTGTCGAAGCAAGGCGAAGAAAAGAACTTGTTGAAAATATTTTGATGTCTGATCTTAAAATCTCCAAAAATGATATAATAAAATCGTTTAGTAAATTTTACGATGTTCCATATGTTGAATACAATCCAAAAACACCTATTCCCGGCGATCTTCTTGTAGGCCTGAAAGTTCCTTTCATGCGCAAGAATCTATGGGTACCTTTGCATATTGATAGTGACGGAAATATCGTAGTAATAGTGGATAATCCGTATAATCTTCAGAAGATTGACGAAATAAAAGGGCTTTTCCCAGGGAAAAAACTGGTGTTTCGCGTGGGATTAAAGGAAGATGTCCTGAATTATATTAAGCTGTTTACTCAGGACGCAAAAGAACTTGCCGATATGGATGAGATACTCAGGCAGCTTCACGATGAGGCAACAGAAATAGAGGATGCCGAGGCCGGGGTAACAGAGGAAGCCAGCGCAGTGGTTCAGCTTGTAAATAAGATCATTACTGATGCCTACAATCGCGGCGCTTCAGATATTCATATTGAACCATATCCAGGAAAGGAGAATACACGGGTACGGATAAGGATAGACGGAAATTGCGAATTATATCAGAACATACCTTACAGCTATAAAAACGCTGTTGTGTCACGCTTAAAGATCATGTCCGACCTTGATATAGCGGAACGTCGCAAACCCCAGGACGGAAAGATTAAATTTAAAAAATACGGCGGCCCCGACATAGAGCTCAGGGTCGCAACCGTTCCAACTCAGGGGGGGCTGGAAGATATTGTAATGCGTATCCTTGCGGCAGGCGAACCTATTCCGCTTGACAAGATGGGTTTTTCAAAAGAAAATTATGAAAATATTGTAAGTGTAATAACTAAGCCCTATGGCATAATATTTGTGTGCGGCCCCACAGGTTCAGGTAAAACCACCACGCTTCATTCAGCTTTGAGCTATATTAATAAGGTTGAAACCAAGATTTGGACTGCCGAAGATCCTGTTGAAATTACTCAGGCCGGCTTGAGGCAGGTTCAGGTAAAACCAAAGATAGGATTTGATTTTGCCGCTGCAATGCGAGCATTTCTAAGGGCGGATCCGGATGTTATTATGGTTGGTGAAATGCGGGACAAGGAAACCACATCGATCGGCATAGAAGCATCACTCACCGGTCACCTGGTATTTTCAACACTTCATACCAACAGCGCTCCGGAAAGTATAATAAGGCTTCTTGATATGGGGATGGATCCTTTTAACTTTGCCGACGCTATTCTGTGCATCCTTGCTCAAAGACTGATTCGTACTCTATGCAAGGATTGCAAGAAGAAATATCATCCATCAAGAGAGGAATATGATGAACTTGTCCGGGAATACGGCGCTGAAGGTTTTAAAAAAAACGTAAAAATTCCTTACTCGGACGATTTGGCTCTATACAAACCCTTGGGATGCCAGGCATGCGGCAACACAGGATATCGTGGTCGTATGGGCATACACGAACTGTTAATGGGAACCGACGTGCAGAAAAGATTGATACAGAGCTGTGCAAAAATGGATGACATTCGAAGTCAGGCTATAAAGGACGGCATGACTACACTTAAGCAGGATGGAATTAAAAAGATTTTTGACGGATACTGCAATCTTCTTCAGGTAAGAAAAGTCTGCATTAATTAATATGAAACAGGGAATTAGCTTGTTAGGCTGAAGGCTGTTTTTCCTTCATTCAAAATTCAAAACTCAAAATTATACTTAACACCTGACACTATGCGCACAGGCATTGGATATGATATTCACAGATTAGTACGTGGACGTCAGCTGATTATCGGCGGGGTTGCGATTCCATTTGAAAAAGGCCTTCTCGGGCATTCAGATGCAGATGTACTTGTTCACGCATTGTGCGATGCGCTTTTAGGTGCGGCAGGCTTGGGCGATATCGGCATATATTTTCCTGATACAGATAAGCAGTTTAAAGATATAAGCAGCATAAAACTCCTTGTTAAAACCTGTGAAATGGTTAAGCAAAAGGGCTTTACAGTAAAAAATATTGATTCAGTTGTTTTTGCCCAGGCTCCGAAAATTTCGCCGTATAGAGAAGAAATGCAGAAAAATATTGCGCAAACAATGGAAATTAAGCCAAGCCAGGTCAATATTAAAGCCACTACCACTGAGGGCCTTGGAATTATTGGAAAGGGAGAAGGGATAGCCGCAATGTGTATTGTGCTGCTAATCGAAACTTAACACCTAACACCTAACACCTAACACCTTATATGACTCTTCATATTTACAATACATTAAAAAGAAAAAAGGAGCTGTTTGAACCTCTCGAAGAGGGAAGGGTAAGTATGTATGTTTGCGGCCCTACTGTTTATGATTCCTGTCACATAGGACATGCCAGGTCTGTTGTTACCTTTGATGTTATAGCCCGCTATTTTAAAGAAAAAGGCTATAATGTAATCTATGTAAGAAATTTTACCGATATTGATGACAAGATAATCAACAGGGCCAATCAGTTAGGTATTGCTCCATTAGCACTTGCCGAAAAATATATCGGTGAATTCCATGATGATATGCAAGCTCTGAATGTTGAAAAGCCCACTGTTGAGCCAAGAGCCACGGAGCATATTGACAGGATAATAAAGGTTATTGAAATATTGATTGAGAAAGGCTTTGCATACAGGATAGACAATGATGTCTATTATGCGGTTGAGTTGTTTAAAGACTATGGAAAACTTTCCGGGCGCAGGCTGAAGGATATGGAGGCAGGCGCAAGGGTGGATATTGACAAAAGGAAACGAAATCCTTTTGATTTTGCTTTATGGAAATCGTCAAAGCCCGGAGAACCGGTCTGGGATAGCCCGTGGGGCGAGGGCAGGCCCGGATGGCACATTGAATGTTCGGCCATGAGCGCCGAATATTTAGGGGAAACCTTTGATATTCATGGTGGAGGAAAAGATCTTATTTTTCCGCATCATGAAAATGAAATAGCCCAGTCAGAGGCTGCATTTGGAAAAACTTTTGTCAGATACTGGATTCATAATGGTTTTGTAAATATTAATCAGGAAAAAATGTCGAAATCGCTCGGGAACTTTATTATACTAAAGGAAATAATAAAGCATTATCACCCTGAAGCATTGCGGCTTTTTCTTCTTTCCAAGCATTATCGCAGCCCTGTTGACTTTACAGACAAGGCAATGGATGAAGCTGTTGCCGGTCTTGATAAAATCTATGCGCTGCTTGAGCGTATTGAGAAACAATTCGGGTCTGCATCAGGCAAAGATAAAACCAAAGATGTCACTGTGTTTTGGGGGCAATTCTGTAAAGCCATGGATGATGATTTTAATACCGCCCTTGGAATAGCCACGCTTTTTGAAGTTGTTCGCGGCATGAACCGCCTGCTGGATGAAAATAAAAACAGCTTTTCTCAAGACGCTGAAGATAAAATAGACTCGGGCCGGACGGATATTCTAAAAATGGGCGCAATCCTCGGCATACTTAATGAATCACCTGAAGACTATTCTGCAAAAAAAAGATCCACAGGACTTGAAAAAAAATCGATCGATTCTGAAATAATTGACAAGATGATAAAGGAGCGGATTGAGGCCAGAAAGGCAAAAAACTGGGCCATGGCCGATCAAATCAGAAAACAGCTTGAAGAAATAAATATAATTATTGAAGATAGCCCCGAGGGCACTGTCTGGAAGATAAAGAGTTGAAGTTATAAGTGCCTTAAGTGAGCTAAAGTGCCTTCCCTTCGTGATCTTCGTGGTAAAATAAATAGAAACAGAAAACCGCAGAACCGCAGAACAAGGAACCGCAGAATGTCGAAGTGTTTAAATACTTCATCATTCGAAATTCCTTGTTCGATATTCGTTATTCAGATTCTTAACACCTGAAACTTAACACTTAACCTAACACCTAACACTTAACACCTAACACACTTTTTATTATGTCATCCTTTAACCTTATATCAGATTTCACACCAAAGGGAGACCAGCCAAAGGCAATTGAATTATTAAGCAATAGTATCTTGTCCGGCAACAAACACCATGTGCTTCTGGGGGTCACAGGGTCGGGCAAAACATTTGCCGTGGCAAATATTATTAAAACACTTCAAAGGCCGACCCTTGTGCTGGCGCCCAACAAGACCCTTGCCGCCCAGCTTTATAGTGAGTTCAAATCACTCTTTCCTGAAAACAGTGTCGAATATTTTGTAAGCTACTATGACTATTATCAGCCTGAAGCCTACATCCCTGCCAGCGATACCTACATACAAAAAGATTCCTCTATCAACGAAATGATAGACAAATTGCGCCATAGCGCGACCAGATCCGTGCTTTCACGCAGGGATGTTATTGTTGTTGCAAGCGTATCATGCATATTCGGACTTGGCGCGCCTGAAGACTATCTCTCTATGAGTGTTGACATGGAAACCGGCATGGAGCTTGTTCGAAATAAGCTTCTGTCCAGGCTTGTTGCCATGCAATATGAACGAAACGATATTGATTTTCACAGGGGGGTTTTCAGGGTAAGGGGGGACAGGGTTGAGATATTTCCTTCCTATGAAGAGGAGAGCGCTGTTCGTATCGATTTTTTCGGAGATCAGGTGGAGACTATTTCAACATTTGACACTTTAAGAGGGCATGTTACAGATCGTTTGGAAAAAATTAGAATATTTCCTGCCAGCCATCATGTGGCTGATAAGCAAACACTTAAAAGAGCGATAAAAAGCATTCGCAATGAGTTAAAGGAAAGGATCGATTATTTTAGAAACGAAAATAAACTGATAGAGGCTCAGCGTATTGAAGAGAGAACAAATTTTGATCTTGAGATGATGCTTGAATTAGGCTACTGCAACGGTATTGAGAATTATTCCAGGCATTTAACCGGAAGAGGTCCAGGTGAACCGCCGCCGACCCTTTTTGATTATTTTCCCGACGATTTATTAGTATGCATTGATGAAAGTCATATTGCCGTGCCACAGATTCGCGCCATGTATAATGGTGACAGATCCCGCAAGACCACCCTTGTAGAATACGGGTTCAGGCTCCCATCTGCTCTTGATAACCGGCCCCTTAAGTTTGAGGAGTTTGAATCAAAAACATCACAGGTTCTTTATACATCCGCGACCCCTGCTGAATACGAACTTGATAAGGCAAAAGGGGCCGTAGCCGAGCAGATCGTAAGGCCCACAGGCCTTCTTGATCCTCAAATTGATGTAAGAAAAGCACAGCATCAGGTTGACGATCTTTTTGAAGAGATTCAGTTATGCTGTAAAAGGAATGAAAGGGTCCTGGTTACTACCTTGACAAAGCGCATGGCTGAAGATCTTACAGAATACTATCAGGATCTTGGCATAAGAGTTCGCTATCTTCATGCAGACATAAAGACATTGGAACGGGTCGATATTATAAGGGATCTCAGAACCGGCAAATTTGATGTTCTTGTCGGGATAAATCTTCTTCGCGAAGGGCTTGACATACCGGAGGTTACACTTGTAGCTATACTGGATGCCGACAAGGAGGGTTTTTTACGTTCAGCAAGGTCTCTTATTCAAACATGCGGCAGGGCTTCCAGAAATGTCGGCGGCAGGATAATAATGTATGCCGATCATATAACAAAGTCTATGAAACAGGCAATAGATGAGACAAACCGGCGCAGAAAAATTCAGGAGGCTTTCAACAAAAAGAATAATATTATTCCAACAACCATCAAAAAAGATATTATGCCTGTCTTTTTTTCATCATATGGTTCTAAAGATACATCCACAGACAAGGTTGCTGAAGCTATTGCCGCATATGAGTCCCTGGACAATATCGACGATATTATTAAATCCCTTGAAAAAGAAATGACGCAGGCCGCAAAAGAGCTTGAATTTGAAAGGGCGGGAGAGCTTCGCGATCAGATAAGGGCTCTTAAAAGGATATCGCTGTATTAAGTGTTAGGTGTCAGGATCGCAGGAATCCTTGCCCCTCGCGTCCATTGTTGCCTTGACATATAACTATATTTTTGACATATTTGCTTACCCAAAAAGCAAATTCCCATATATTGCTTTTGCCTGTATTTACCTTATCTAAAAAATGAACTTCTTTTAAATGGGGTGTTGAATTTTGAAAACTACTAAAAGAAAACCTGTGTTGCTCTACTTCTGTATATTTATTTCATTTTTAACCTTTATGCTCCTTTCTTTCTCTCAAGCTTTCTCTCAAGAACCCTCTTTGCTCAAGGAGGGTATTAAACAGTATAAGGAGGAAAACTATGAAGAGGCCTTCGAAATCTTGACAAAGGCACGCATCCAAGATCCAGGCTCCTCTCCTGCTGCTTTCTTTTTAGGGCTTACATACAAGCAGATGATGAATTATTCAAAAGCCCTGGAAAACTTTAGAGATGCCGTGACCCTTAAGCCCCAAATTAAGGAAGCCCTGGTTGAACTTATAGATCTTGCAATTCAACTTGGAAAATTCGAAGAGGCAAAGAAATGGATAGGAGTGGCCGAGGAAGAAAAAATATTTGAGACTAAAATAGCTTTTCTGAAAGCACAGCTCCTTGTTAAGGAGGGCAGTTACTTAAAGGCTATTGAGGCATTTGAAAAAGCCAAATCCCTGGATAAATCTCTTGCACAGGCAGTAGATTTTCAGGTTGCCCTTTGTTACATGAAGTTAAAACAACTTAAAAAGGCAAAGGAACTCTTTCAGGCTGCAATCATACAGGATCCTGAAACTGATATGGCAACATTTGCCCGCCAATACCAGGATATGGTGGAACAAAGGATAGCGCTTGAAAGACCGTTTCGTATAACATTGGGGGTTTCGGGAAATTACAACAACAATCTATTGTCCAATCCAAACGATCATGAGTATACATCGGGCAGCATGAACGAGGAGGTCTATTTTACATCTCCATCACTTCGGATAAATTACACGCCCGCAATTAAGAGCCCCTGGCTCTTTACCGCTCAGTATGCTCTGTCAGGCAGTTTCCATGATAAGTTTTCCACCACGCGTGATACTATAAGCAACAGCATCAGTATTGTCCCTGGTTATAATTTCGGGAGGTTTACATTAAATCTGGCGACAACTTACAGCTACTCAATGCTAAGGGACCCAAGTCAGAAGGAATACTCTGATTCTTTGAGTGTCGGCCCGATGTTGCGAATGGCTTTGGCTCAAAACCAGATGCTGGAGCTTTTTGGCGGTTACAGCCGAAAAGAATATTTTCAACCACCGAGCCGCGAGGAAGAAGACAAGGATTCAACAGGGTATAATGCATATATAAGCTGGATATGTATGCTCAAGGGCACATTTTTAAATCTCAAATATGAATATATCTTTGAAGATACAGACGGGGTATGGTGGGATAACAAGGGGCACAAGTTCTCGGCCAACGTTGTAATCCCCTTGTTTGATAAGGTTAAATTACAACTCAGCAGCCAGGTGTTTCTGCAGGATTACAAAAACAACCACATACTTTTGGATAATAATCAAAGAGAGGATGAAACTTATACAGGCTCCCTGGGACTTACCTGGGAATTCATGAAGAACACAAGCCTGATAACACAGTTTACAAAAACCCGTGTTGACTCAAACATAGGTTATTACGAATACGAACAAGGACTATATAGTGCGGGTTTGGAGTACAGGTATTGATCTAAAGCTTTAGCTCCTTTCTTCCAAAAAAATAAAATAGGTTTCAATGGTGAAAACAACATACCATTGGTTAAAATTGCTGGTTTTATTTTCAGGGTCAAAAAGATAAAATTTCAGCCGATTTTAAAAGCTGCTATGCATAACCACCTGTAATTAAAGAATCATACATGTCTTTATAACAAAATCCAAAGGCCTCAAAACCATATGTGGCATATTAATTGCTTTTCTTTAACTAAAACTATAAAAAATATCATTATCTTAACAACTATAAGAAGGTGTTAATATGAAACGCACAGTCTTTTTTATGATTCTTCTATTTCTTTTGAGCCCTTTTTGTTTATCGGCTCATGCAAAAACAGTGGGCCAGTTCAGTAAAGTTGAAGGCAGAGTTGATATCACCAGCCTTGGTGGATCGGCCAGGCCTGTCAAAACAGGGGATGATGTAGGTGAAGGTGATATTATTCGTGTTAAGAGTAAATCAAAGGCGGAAGTTATTTTTGTAGATGGTGGAATCCTTCGTATCGCCCAGGAAAGTCGAGTTGGAATTGACGAATACATTACGGAAAAAGACCACAAGAGTGAAATTTTTAACCTCTTTAGAGGTAAAATAGAAAATGTGGTAAAGAAAAGCGGCGGTTTTTTCGGTATCAAGAAAAAGGGTAAACATGAGGTTCATACTCCCACTGCTGTTTGTGGCGTTAGAGGGACCGATTTTTTTAGCACCTATCAGAAGGGTATAACCAACTTTGTATTCAAAGAGGGTAATGGGTATGGTTACAGCAAGAATAAACCTGATCAAGTGATGAACATCAATACAGGTCAGGCAATGATGGTTATTAAACCTGATCTTCCGCCCTTAGTAAGGATGGCTACAGTTGAAGAGATTGCCAGCCACTCGGCTGATACGAACGTCAAGGAAGATGAGAACAAAGATGATGATAAAAAGGCAGGTGAAGGAGCAGACGATAATAAGCAGGATGGCAAGGCAAAAGACAAGGAGCCGGGAAAAGACGAAGAAAAAGACCAAAAGTCAGGGGATGATAAATCGGAAGATAAAGGCCCTGGTGATGACAAGCAAGGTAATAAGGAACCGGGAGACAATGATCAAGGCGGTGATAAACGTGGAGATAATGATAAGCGCGGTGATAATGATGAAGGTGACCGCAGCAGGAATCGTCATGCACGAGCCGACGATAGATCAGGTGATGACAATCGCGTAGATGATAATGAGCCTGGTAGAGATCGTAGACGCGGAGATCGAGGCCCAGGCGACGACAGACGTGGTGACGATGATGGCCCAGGAGATAATTACGGACCAGGCGATGACAGACGCGGAGATCGACGAGGCCCAGGCGACGACAGACGCGGAGATCAAGGCCCGGGCGACGACAGGCGCGGTGAATACGGCCCGGGCGACGACAGACGTGGAGACAACGGACCTGGAGATAACAGGCGCGGCAACTATGGGCCTATGGATAATTCCGGCCCCGAAGATGGTCGGGGTAATTACGGACCAGGAGGTCCAGGTGGCCCGGGTGGCCCGGGTGAACCTCCAAAGGGAGATTATGTAGCAGGTGGACCACGTGGTGATTATGGCCCGGGAGGTCCCGGCGATTATGGCCCCGGTGGACCGGGTGATTATGGGCCGGGTGGTGGACCACGTGGTGACTATGGTCCAGGAGGTCCCGGCGATTATGGCCCAGGAGGACCGGGCGACTATGGTCCAGGCGGCAACTATAGTGGAGGACCGGGCGACTATGGTCCGGGTGGCAACTATGGTGGACCGGGCGGTGATTACGG